>JAICGY010000001.1 GCA_025922915.1 Candidatus Methylomirabilota bacterium
ACGGTGGCGCCCGTGGGCAGGTCCAGCCCGGCGGAGGCGACGATGCCGAGCACGCTCACGAGGGCCCCGAACGCCCAGCCGACGAGGAGCCGGGTGCCGAGAGGTGCGCGCAGCGCGAGCCCGGCCAGGGCGGGGACGATCAGGTACGAGAAGACGAGCAGGACCCCGGCGATGCGCACCGAGCTCGTCACCACGACGCCGAACGTCGCGTAGAAGAGCAGATCCCAGGCGCGGACGCGCAGTCCCTTCCGGTACGCCTGCTCGGGGTCGAAGGAGATCAGGAGGAAGGGACGACGGCAGAGCCAGTGGACGAGCCCGACCGCTCCGTAGAGGGCGGCGACGTGGAGCACCTCCTCCCCGCGCACGGTCAGGATGCTACCGACGAGCATGGCGCGGACGTGCTCGGCGCCGTGCGGGGCGCGGTCGGCGAGCAGGACGGCCGCCGCGGCCGACACGGCGTAGACGACGCCGATGACCGCTTCCTGGGACACGTGCCGCTCCCGGCTCCGCGTGAGGGCCAGCACCACCGCGCCGACCAGCGCGAAGGCCAGCCCGCTCGCGTACGAGACCCACGACTCGTCCCCGAAGCCGGCCAGGAAGGCCGCCGTGGCGCCCAGCGCGGCGATCTGGGCCATCGCGATGTCGACGAAGACGACCTCGCGCGCGACGACGTGGATGCCGAGATAGGCGTGGATGCCCGTGAGCACCAGGCACATGAGGAACGGCGCCCAGAGCAGCGCGAGCAGATCGCCGGTCACGAGGGATCCCGGCGCATCGCCCGGGCGAGCGCCTCGACGTTGGCCTCCACGGCCGCCAGGTACGCATCGCCGCCCCGCGAGGCGCCGGGCTTCGGGTTCAGCACCACGAGGCGCCCGCCGGCCTCCTCCGCCAACCGGGCCGCCAGCCGCTGGTCGTTCCACGGCTCCGCGACGACGAGCAGGGGACGACGGCCGTCCCGGAGCGTGCCGATCAGGCGAGCCAGGTGGGCCGGCGACGGGGGAATGCCGGGCCGGTCCTCGATCGTCCCGACCTGGGTGAGGCCGAATCGCCGGAGGAAGTAGACGAAGTTGTTGTGGTACACGACGATCCGCGCGTCCCGCACCGGCGCCAGCCGGGCCTGCCAGCCGGGCATCGCGCCGTCCAGCCGTTCGAGGAACGCCTGGCGCTGGCGCTCGAAGACGGGCCGCTCGGCCGGGGCCACGCGAGCCAGGCCCTCCAGGATGTTCTGCGTCACCACGGCGGCCAGCCCGGGATCGAGCGTGTAGTGAGGATTGCCGCGCGGGTGGACGTCGCCCATCGAGCGATCCACGCGGCCGGCCGGCACGTCGAGGACGGGGACCCCCCGCGAGGCGTCGATGTGGCCGGGCGCACCGGGAACCACCCCGGCGTTGCTGGCTCCCCGGATGACGGCGTCGGCCCACTGGTCGAGGTCGAGGCCGTTGACGACGAGCGCGTCGGCGCGCCGCAGCTTGACCATCAGGCTCGGCCGGATCTCCAGGTCGTGGGGGTTCTGGCCGGCGCGGGCGAGTACGTCGACCGTCACCCGGTCGCCGCCGACGGCCTCGGTCAGGGCGGCGAGATCGGGGATGGTGGCGACGACCCGCAGCCGGGCCGCCGCCTCCCCCGCGGTCGTCAGGGCGCTGCCGAGCAGCACGGCCGCGAGCAGCGCACCGAGCGATCGCCTGGTCATGGTGTCCTCCTTCGCCGGCTCAGAACGGGTGCGCGGGATGGGCGCCCAGGAAGAACGTGGCCTGGAGGAGCAGCTCGTCGATGATGCGACCGCTGCCGCGACCCTCCTCGCCGGTGATCCCGTGGGTGCGCTCGGTGTGCTTGTAGGCCAGCCGGAACCGCAGGAACTCCGAGGGCATGAAGGCGACGTAGGGCTCCACGGCCCACTCGCGGCCCGCGTCCACCGGGAACTGGGTCCAGTCGTAGCGCGCCCCGAAGAGCCAGCGCCGCCACGGCTGGATCTCGGCGTAGGCGTACCAGCCGTGACGGTCCCGCCGAACGCTCGACGGGATCCCGGTCGCCTCGTCCTCGATCTCGACCCGCCGGCCGGAGTAGAGCGCCTCGCCGGCCAGGGTGAGCAGCGAGTGCGGCCAGCCTTCCGGCGTGAGCTTGTACTTCACGTCGGCGCCGACGAGGGTGGTGCGCCGGCCGTCCTCGTTCTCGCCGCTCGCCACGGACGCGCCCAGCTGCACGGCGCTCGTCGTGCCCAACTCCCAGAACGTCCGGACCCGACCGGTCAGCAGGGGGTCCCGGAGGCTGCCGCGACCGAACGACTCCTCGTTGTCGCCGTCGAACACGCCGCCCAGGATCTCCAGATAGAAGGGCAGGGGCGGCAGCCAGGTCGCCTCCAGCCCCGCCTCGCGAAGGCCCTCCTCGCCGAGGAACCGCGTCAGGACCGCCGGCTGGTCGATCTGCGGCAGGGCCTCGCGGTGACGCTCGTTCAGCAGCCCGAACCGGTTGCGCATGAGACCGAGCTTGGCCTGCGTTCCCCACGGCAGCGTGAGCAGGGTGAGGTTCGCCTCCGCGAGCCCCACGTGGAGCTCCCGCTCGCCGCCCTCGAACTCCTCGGCGGCCTCGATGCGGACCTCGCCGCGCGCGTACGGATCGATCTGGCCGAAGAGGACCAGCTCGATCTCGCGCGGGAAGACGCGGTTCTCCCGGCCGGCGAAGGTGCCGGCGTCGGCCCGCTCCACGCTGCGCTGGGTCAGGTTGCCGACGAAGTCGCCCACCACGCCCAGGTCGAACAGGAGCTGTCCCGGGCCGCGACGCTCGTAGAGCGAGAACGGCTGGCGGGGGCGGGCGAGGTCCATCGCGCTCGGCCCCGGCGGGGCCGCCTCGGGCGGCCGCTGCGCCGCCGGGGGCGGCGCGGCGGGTGGCCCGGGCGCCGCCTCGAGCCGCCGCAAGCGCTCGCTCAGCGTCTCGATGGCCTGCTGGTACTCGCGGGTCACGGTCTCCAGGCGCTGCCGCATCTGCTCCAGCTCGCGGCGCAGCGTCTCGGCTTCCTGGGACTCGGCGGCCGCCGGCATGCCGATCAGCGCGGCGGCGAGCGCGACGACGATCCGTGCTCGCATGACGTCCTCCCGGTCGAGAAGGAGAGTGGGCGGGCGGCGGACGCGGAGCGCCGCCGCCCCGGATCAGGACGCGGAAAGGTGTCAGCGAGCGGGGGGAGCGCGCAGCCGGACGCCGCCCCGAGGGGTCGCGGGGACGCGACGGACGGGCGGGACGACGGTCAGGGCGGCGACGACGACGGCGGCCGTGATGACCGGGCGTGCGCCGGCCAGGCCGGCACCGGCGAAGGCCGCCAGCAGCTCCAGGGGGCAGGCGGCATCGTAGAGGCCGGCCGCCTGGTGCCCGTGGGGCAGCACCGCGCCCTGCCCGAGCAGCGCCGCGGCGAGGGCGAGGAGCGCGAGCGTGGCGAGCGAGGCGAGCGTGCGAGATCGCATGCCGGGCCCACTCATACCCGACATGCCGTGCGAGCGCAAGGCGATCAGACCGGGCGCTTGCGCCACACCTCGCCGCGCCGGCTGCCGAGCACGAGCGGGAGGCGGCCGAAGCGCCGCCGCAGGCGGTTGATGGCCCGCAAGATCCGCGGGCGGCCGACGATCCGGCGCTCGAGCCGGCGCTTGCCGGGCAGGTCGAGCAGCATGAGGCCGACCAGCATGGTCAGCAGGCCCTGACCGGGGACGCCCGGGAGGGTCAAGATGGCGCCGACCGCGACAAGGATGGCGCCGAGCACGTTCTTGCCGCCCAGGGCCGTGAGGCGGAGGAAGGGATGGCGGTCGGCCCACACGCCCCGGGGATGGAACTCCTGGAAGTACGTGGCGGGCAGCTTGACGAGCAGGAACCCCACCACGAGAAGGCTGCCGACCAGGGTGACCAGGAACAGCGCGGCGCCCAGCAACACCCCGCCCCAGCTCACATCGACGATCCAGGTCGTGAGGCGGTCGGTCATCGTCTTGCCGGGCGGGCAGAGACGATCGTATCACGGGGCGCGCGCGCGAGCGGGAAAGCCGGGTATTCTAGGCGGGCATGCGCAACCTCGTGTACGCGCTCTACGAGCGGCGGCTGCTGCGCCAGGTCGCCGGGCGCGCGATGCCCCGCCACGTGGGCCTGATCCTCGACGGCAACAGACGGTACGCCCGCGACTACGGTCTCCCGGATCCGCTCGACGCCTACGGGCGCGGCGCCGACAAGCTGGACGATCTCCTCGGGTGGTGCCGGCAGCTCGGCATCCCGGCCGTCACGCTCTGGGTCTTCTCCACCGAGAACTTCCGGCGGTCGGCGGCGGAGATCTCGGGGATCCTGGGCACCGTGGAGTCGAAGCTGGCCCGGCTCGCCGCCGATCGCCGGGTCGCTCGCCTGGGCGTGCGCCTCCGCGCCGTCGGCCGGCTGGAGCTCCTGCCCGACTCCACGCTGGCCGCGATCCGCGCCGTGGAGGCGGCCACGGCCACCCACCAGGCCCTCACGCTCACGATCGCCATCGCCTACGGGGGTCGGGAGGAGATCGCGGACGCCGTCCAGGCGCTCCTGCGCGAGCGGGTCAAGCGGGGCGAGCCGCTCGCCGACACGATCGAGGGCATCACGCCCGAGGCGATCGGCCGGTACCTGTACGCGCCCGACCTGCCCGATCCCGACCTCATCATCCGCACCAGCGGCGAGGTGCGGCTGTCGGGCTTCCTGCTCTGGCAGAGCGCCTACAGCGAGTTCTACTTCTGCGACGTCAACTGGCCGGCGTTCCGGAAGATCGACTTCCTGCGGGCGGTGCGGGCGTACCAGGACCGCGAGCGCCGCTTCGGGCGGTGACGGGCGGCGGGGCTACCCCGCGCGCTTGACCTGGTCGGCCAGCTTGCAGAACGCGCAGAGGGTGCCGGTGGTGACCTGCCCGCAGCGCGCGCACTCGCGCAGGTCGACCTCCTCGGCGCGCTCGAAGGCGGGCCGGGCCTTGTCGAGGAACCCGAAGAGGAAGTTGTGCTTGGCGCCCGGCGAGGCGTCCTCCAGCCGGTTCAGGGCCTCCTTGTGGGCGATGGAGGTGGCGCCGACGGCGAAGGGGCATTCCTCGACGATGTAGTCGATCCGGCGCAGGAAGGCGTAGGCCGCGGTCTCGCGCTCGCTCAGCCGGTAGAGCGGCTTGACCTTGCGCACGAGCTTGGGGTGCGACGACGCCAGCGCCGGTGACTGGCGCGCCAGGGACTCGGTCTGCCAGTGCAGGACGGAGCCGAACAGCGTGGCGGCCTCGTCGTCCAGGTTGTGGCCGGTGGCCACCACCGGGATGCCCTCCTCGAGGGCGGCGCGGTTCATCAGGTAGCGCTTGGAGAGACCGCAGCCCGAGCAGGGCGGGCGGCGCGTGACCTGCTTGATCACGGGGACGGGCGCGCCGACCTCGTCGGCCACGCGACGGACGACGAGCGGCAGGCCCCGCGCGGCCGCGAAGGCCTCGCACTTCGCGCGCGACTCCACGGAGTAGTCGAAGATGCCGAGGTCGAGGTAGAGACCCGTGGTCCGATAGCCGTCCTCGGCCAGCACGTCCCAGAGCGCCAGCGAGTCCTTGCCCCCCGACACGGCGACGAGGACGGGCTCGTCGCGCGTCAGCATCCGGTGGCGCCGGATGGCTTCGCGCACCTGGTTGCGGAAGAACTCGATGAAGTCCGGCGCGCAGAAGGCCGCGTTGTGCCGGCGCAGCTCGAGGGCGGCGGCGCCGCCGCACTTCCGGCACTTCACGCGCGACCTCCGGACATGACGGGCCGGAGCTCGATCACGTCGGTGTCCGCCACCACCTGGTCGGCGGTGACCAGGTCGTCGCCGCGGATGACGAGCACCGTCTCGGGCAGGATCGCGAGCTCACGCAGCACGTCCTTCACCCGCCGGTTGCCGGCCACCTCGACCTCGCGCCGCGGGTTGCGCAGCACGACCTTCACCGGCTCACTCCCGCGGGAACCCCGGCGCCGCCTTGACGTCGCGGATCTGGGCCAGGTGGAGGCCGTCGTGCCGGGCCTGGAGGAGCCACCACTGCGCCAGGTCGAGCTCCCCCAGGCGGAAGTGCTTGAAGGTGAGCCCGCGCGGGTCGACCGTGGCCAGCCGCTCGATCGACTGGCGGCTGCGGGCGCGCGCGGCCTTCATGGCGGCGACGAGGTCGCCGAGCGGCTTGCCCGGGCTCGGCCAGACCACCGGCGGCGCCTCCGCCTGGCCGGGCGGGTCCTGGGGCAGCGGGCGGACCGCGGTCAGGTCGGCCGGCCAGCCCCCGGCCGGCGCCTCGCGCGTCAGCTTCGTCGTCAGCTTGCCGGTGTTGACCTCGGCGATCGTGAGGTGGTCGACGATCTCGCCGATGGACCAGTCGCGCTCGCCCGGCCGCCAGTCCGCCTGCGCCTGGGAGAGCCCCTCCACCTCGCGCAGGAGGTCGCCCCGGACGCCCTCGAGGTCCTGCCAGAGCCGCTCGACCGGTGCGGGAAGTGTCATGCGTCGCCTCGCCTCCTGGCGTGCACGTTCTCGTGGAGTATACAGGACCGGCGGGGCGGCGATCGGGGCCCCGGCGCGGGCCCCGGGCTCAGACGTCGGCGCGCGGCAGCGTGAAGTGGAACGTCGTCCCGCGGCCGAGCGTGCTCTCCACCCGGATGCGGCCGCCGTGGGCCTCGACGAGACCCTTGCAGATCGCCAGGCCGAGCCCCGTCCCGGCGCGCGAGCCCCGGTCGGCCTGCCAGAACCGGTCGAAGACCCGCGGCAGGTCGTCGGGGGCGATCCCGGCGCCGGAGTCCTCGACGGAGATCTCGACCGCGCGGGCGAGCGGGCGCGCGCGCAGCGCGATGCGGCCGCGCGGGGGCGTGAACTTGAGCGCGTTCTCGAGAAGATTGGACAGCACCTGGACGAGCCGGTCCCGGTCGCCGGCGACCGGCGGCACGTCCGCCGCGACGTCGCAGTCGAGCGCGATCTCGCGCCCGCGCGCCTGCGCCTCGAACCGCTGCAGCGTCTCGTCGAGCAGCGCCGGCACGTGGATCCGCGCCGGCCGGATCACGAAGGTCCCCGAGTCGATACGGCTGACGTCCAGAAGGTCGCCGACGAGACGGTCCATCTCCCGCGCCGAGCGCGCGATGATCTCGAGCTGCCGCAGGCGCTGGGCCTCGGAGAGCGGCAGCTGCACCATCGCCGCCGCGCTCACCGCGATCGCGTTCATCGGGTTGCGCAGGTCGTGGGCGACGATGCCGAGCACCTCGTCGCGCGCCCGGATGGCGCGCTCGGCGCGGGTGCGCGCCTCCTGCTCGAGGGCGAGCAGCCGCTCGCGCTCGGCCTCGGCCTCCTTCTGCTCCGTGATGTCCGTGTGGGTGCCGAGCCAGCCGGCGATGGCGCCGGCCTCGCCCGGCACCGGCAGCGCCCGCGACAGGAACCAGCGGTAGGTCCCGTCCCGGGCGCGCAGCGGGAACGTGTCTTCCCAGGGCTCGCCGGTCTCGGCGCTGCGCCGGACGCGGTCGACCACCCGCTGCACGTGGTCGGGGTGGTGGACGTCCTGCCACCCCCACCCCCGCATCTTCTCGAGCGTCGTGCCCGTGTAGTCGTACCACCGCTGGTTGTACCAGTACACCGCGCCCGTCACGTCCGCCATCCAGGCGAACTGGGGAATGGTGTTGGCGAGCGTGCGGAAGCGCGCCTCCTGCGCGCGGAGCTCGGCCTCCGCCTGCCGTCGCGCCGTCGCCGCCCGCTCCAGCTCCATCGCGTGCCGGAGGGCCGAGGTCAGTCGCTCGGGCGTCAGCGCGGCCTTGGGCAGGTAGTCGGCCGCCCCGGCCTTCATCAGCGCGACCGCCGGCTCCTCGCCCCCCCGCCCGGTCAGGATGACGACGGGGACCTCGACGGCGATGCTCCGGATGGCCCGGACCAGCGCGAGGGCATCCTCGCCGGGGAGGTAGTAGTCGAGCACGACGCAGTCGGGACTGGTCGCGCCGAGCCGCTGCAGCGCCTCCGCCCCCGAGGTCACCTCGTCGACGGCCGCCGTGACGCCGGCCTGGAGCAGGCAGCGGCGCACGGTCAGGCGGTCGAGCGAGTCATCGTCCACGAGGAGGATCCGGAGCGGCGCATCGCTCACCGGCGTCTCCCGCGCCCGTCCCGGGCTCAGGGCAGTTCGACGAGGGTCCAGTACTTGTTGAGGGCGACCATCAGCTCGGCGAACGCCGAGAAGGTGACCGGCTTCACCAGATACCCGGCCACGTTCAGCTGGTAGGCGTCGATCTTGTCGCGCTCGTCGTTGGAGGTCGTGAGGACGACCACGGGGGTCGCGGACAGGTCGCGGTCGCTCCGCAGCTCCCGGAGGAACTCGATGCCGTTCATCCGCGGCATGTTCAGGTCGAGGAGGACGAGCCGCCGGCCCTTGGGTATCTTGCCGCCCCGCAGCTTGTCCAGCGCCTCCAGACCGTTGCCGGCCACGAACAGCGGGTTCGTGATGTGGTTCTTCTCGAACGCGCGCCTCACGTTCAGCACGTCGACCTCGTCGTCCTCGACGAGGAGCACGTTCAGCGGGCCGCCCCTCATGTGCCGGCCCCCGAGCGCGCCGTCCTGGGCCAGGTGAAGCGAAACGTCGCGCCCTGGCCCGGCGCGGATTCGACCCAGGCGCGGCCGCCCCGCGTCTCCACGACCTTCCGGACGACGGAGAGCCCGATCCCGGTCCCCTCGACCTTGTCGCGGGCCTCGAGCGTCTGGAAGATGCCCCAGATGCGCTCGTGGTACTCCGGCGCGATCCCGGGGCCGTTGTCCCGCACGGCGAACTCCACGGCGTCCCCGGTGTCGCGCCAGTCGACCGCGACGACCACGTCGGGGCGGACGGCGCGGGCGTACTTCACCGCGTTGCCGATCAGGTTCATGAACACCTGCTGGAGCGGGATCCGCTCGGCCTGGAGCGTCGGCATGCCGTCCGCCACCTCGATCGTGACCCCGGCGGGGGGCGCGAGGAGCTCGACGACCTCGCGCACCAGCGGCCCCGTCGCCACCGGCTCCGGCTCGCCGAGCAGGCGGCCGGCTCGTGAGTAGGCGAGGATGCCGTCGATGAGCCCCTCCATCCGGCGCACGCGCGCCTGCAGCAGCCGCATGTGCTCCGTCGACCGGGCGTCGAGCCCGTCGCCGAGGTCGTCCTGGATCCACTGCGCCAGGTTCGCGATGCCCCGCAGCGGCGCCTTGAGGTCGTGGGAGGCGACGTAGGCGAACTGGTCGAGCTCGCGATACGCCTCCGTCGCGGCCGCGGCGGCGCGCTCGGCGGCGTCGCGCGCCTCCGCCACCTCCGCGAGCGCCGCCTGCAGCTCCTCGTTCGCCTCCTGGAGCTGCTCCGTGAACCGGGCGAGGTCCTCGCTGCGGCGCACCGCCTCGGCATGCGCGGCCTCTTCCGCGGCCAGCCGGCGGGCCTGCGCCTCGGCCTCGCGCCGCGCCGTGAGGTCGCGCGTGATCTTCGCGTAGCCCACCAGCCGTCCGTCGGCGCCGCGGAGGGCGCTGATGATCACGTTGGCCCAGAAGCGCGAGCCGTCCTTGCGCAGCCGCCAGCTCTCGTCCTCGAACCGTCCGTCCCGGGCGGCCGCCTCCAGCTCGTGCCGCGGGAACCCGGCGGCCACCGCTTCCTCCGGATAGAAGCGCTCGAACGTGCTCCCCAGGATCTCGTCGGCGCAGTAGCCCTTGATCCGCTGGGCGCCCTCGTTCCAGCTCAGGACGCGCCCGGCGGGGTCGAGCGTGACGATCGCGTAGTCCGTCACGCTCTGGACGAGGAGCCGGAACCGCTCCTCGCTCAGGCGCAGCGCCTCCTCGGCGCCGCGCCGCACGGTGAGGTCGCGCGTGACCTTCGCGAAGCCGATCACCTCGCCCCCGTCGTAGATCGCGCTGATGACCACGTTGGCCCAGAACCGCGAGCCGTCCTTCCGGATGCGCCACCCCTCGTCTTCCAGGCGGCCCTCGCGGGCGGCGACCTCCAGATTCCAGGCCGGCTTGCCTGCCGCCACGTCGTCCGGCGGGTAGAAAACCGAGAAGTGCCGCCCGATGATCTCGTCGGCGCGGTAGCCCTTGAAGCGCTGGGCTCCGGGATTCCAGCTCTGGACGTGTCCGGCGGCGTCGAGGAGGAAGATGGCGTAGTCGGTGACGCTGTCGACGAGGCACCGATACAGATCCGCCGAGTGGCCTTCCCTGATCTGGCGCTGCACGCGTGAGTGATAGCACGGCGGTGCCCGACATGCCAGCGCGGCCGGGTGTGAAAACATTTCCCCACAGTAGCCGCGGCCGAGGCCGCGGCTAGAGCTTCGGGATCCGCAGCGTCTTGCTGATCATCAGCGAGCCCGAGACGCCCCAGAGCAGCGTCAGGGGGTGCAGGACCCCGGGGCCCAGGTGGACGACGCCGAGCACGAGCGCGTCGCCCACCCGCCCCAGCCAGGCCGCCGCCGCCACGACCGCGACCAGCACGACGCTCGTGGGGATGGGCGTGCCCTCGAAGTACTTCACCGTGTCCGCGCCGGCGGCGAGGTCCTCGGCCGTCACGTTGAAGCGGGCGAGCCGGCTGACGCCGCAGCCGACGAAGTAGATCAGGATGACGGCGTCCCACAGCCCGTCCATGCCGGCCCCGAACGCGATGGCCGCCGGCGCCACGCCGAAGGAGATGACGTCGGCCAGGGAGTCGAGCTCCCGCCCCAGCGCCGAGTGCCGGCGCCGCCAGCGCGCGACCTTGCCGTCCAGCACGTCGAAGACGAGCGCCACGGGAATCCACGCCGTCGCCCCCAGGAGGTGCCAGGGGTTCCGCGTCTCGACGTACACCATGACGGCGAAGAGGGCGATCGTCCCGCACGCCGCGTTGGCGAGCGTGAGGAAGTCCGCCAGGTGGAACCCGCGGATCATCGAGAAGTGCTTCCCCGGTCGCACGGCGGTCGCCGTCACCTCCGTGTGGACTTTCAGGGGGAGCATACAGGAAGATCGGACATGGCCGACCGACGCCGGCTCGCGCGCGCGCCGTGGCGGACGCTCTCCACGCGCGAGGTGTACGCGAACCCCTGGATGCGGCTGCGCGAGGACCTGGCCGAGCTGCCGGACGGTCGCACGACGGTCTACGGCGTCGTCGAGTGCAAGCCGGCGGTCGGGGTGCTGCCCTTCCTCGACGAGCAGACGGTGGTGCTCGTGGGACAGTACCGGTACGTCGCGCGCCACTTCCTGTGGGAGATGCCCACGGGCGGCGTCCGCGCCGGCGAGGGGCTGGAGGACGCCGCCCGGCGCGAGCTGGCCGAGGAGGCCGGCTACGCGGCCGACCGGCTGGTGAAGCTCTGCGCCTTCGACTCCTCGAAGAGCATCGTCGAGGAGACCGCGCACATCTACCTCGCCGAGGGCCTCCGCCCCGTCGGCGGCGAGGCGGACGACACCGAGTTCATCGAGGTGCGCGCCTTCCCCTTCGCGGACGTCCTCCGGATGGTCGAGGCCTCCGAGATCCGCGACGCCATGACGGTGGTGGCCGTGCTCCACGCCGCCCGCCGGAGGCGCTGAGCGCGGTGGCGGCGTGGCTGGTCCGGGCGCTCGCCGGGGCGCTCGTCGGCCTCTTCTACCGGCGCGTGGAGGTGAGCGGCGTCGATCGCGTGCCGCACACGGGCCCGCTGATCGTGGCCGCCAACCACCAGAACGGGCTCGTCGACGCGATGCTCGTCCTGGCCACGCTGCCGCGTCCGCTCCGGCCGGTGGCCAAGGCGCCGCTCTTCCGGCACCCGCTGATCGGGCCGTTCCTGCGCCTGGCCGGCGCCCTGCCCGTGGAGCGCCGTCAGGACCCCGGCAGCGACCCGCGCCGCAACGCGGAGACCTTCGCCGCCGTCCGCTACGCGCTCCTCGCCGCGGACGCGGTCCTGATCTTTCCGGAAGGCGTGAGCCAGCCCGAGCCCGCCCTGATGGCGCTGCGCACCGGCGCCGCGCGCATGCTGCTCGAGGCCGCCGTCGGCAGCTCCCGGCCCGCCGCCCTCCTGCCCGTCGGCCTCGTCTTCCACGAGCCCGGGCGGTTCCGCGACGGCCAGGCCCTCGTCTCCGTCGGGCGGCCCGTCCGCACCGACGACTGCGTGGCGCTCCACGCCACCGATCCGCAGGCCGCCGTGCGCCAGCTCACGGAGCGGCTCGCCGAGGCGCTGCGCCAGCAGATCGTCGAGGCCGAGGACCGCCAGACGCTCCGGCTCCTGCGCCTGGCCGAGAGCGTGTGGCGCCACGAGACGGGCGCGCGGCGCGAGCCCGCCGCCGCCTGGCTGCAGCGCGCCGCGCGCGCGTGGGCGTGGCTGCGCGCGACGGCCCCGGCGGAGGCCGACCGGCTGCGGCGCGAGATGGAGGCGTACGCCGCGGACCTGGCGCGCCTCGGCGTGGCGCCGGGACAGCTGTCGCGGGACTACGAGCCCGCCGCGGTGGCGCGCTACGTGGTGCACGAGGTGACACCCGTGCTCGTCGCCCTGCCCCTGGCGCTGGTCGGCGTGGCGCTCCACGCCCTCCCCTACCGGCTGACCGCCGTCGCGGCGCGCGCCCTCCGCCCCGAGGACGACGTCGAGGCGACCTACAAGATCGCCGCGGGCTTGATCCTCTTCCCGCTCGCCTGGGCGCTGGAGGCCTGGCTGGCGTGGTGGCTCGCCGGGGGCGTGGGCCTGGCGCTGTTCCTGCTGGCGCTGGTGCCGGCCGGGCTGCTCGCGCTCACGTGGCGCGACCGGCTCGCGAGCGTGGGCGCCGAGGCGCACGCGCTGCGGCAGTTCCTGCTGCAGCGCAGCGTGCACGAGAGCCTGGCCGAGCGGCGGCGAGCCCTGGCAGGCGAGCTGGAGCGCATGGCGGCCCGCGTGCCGCCCGCGGTGCTGACGGGGGACCCCGGAGGCCGGTGAGAGCGTCCCGCGGCGCCTTCAGCGCGAGACGAGGACGGTGTCGCCCGTCGGCGCCGGGGCGCCGCCCTCGGGCTCGAGCGTCACCTTGAAGCCCGCGACGCGCCGGGCGTCGGCCGCCTCGACGCGCAGGGCCGCGCGCCCCGAGGCGTCGATGCGGAGCATGCCGGCGGAGCGCGGCGGGCCCTCGCCAACCGTCCAGATCTGGTAGCCCTGGCCGGGCAGCGTCGGCGGCAGGTTGGCCACGAACACGTGGCCACCCGCCCGGGCGTTCCAGATCACCCGGCCCGTGGCCTCCGGGGCCGGGCCCGTGCCGTGCAGCTCCACCACGCGGGTGGTGGCGTCTCGCAGGAGCTCGGACACCCCGCGCTGGACCGCGACCTGCTCGCGCAGCGCCGCCTCGCTGTCGCGCAGCCGCTCCCGCTCCGCGGCCACCTGGCGCGCCATGACGCCCAGCCGCGCCTCGTACCGCGTCGCCACGAAGCCGCCGGTGAGCATGGCCGCCGCGACGGCGATGGCCGCGGTGGCCGCCGCCCACGGCAGCCAGGCGGGCCGACCGGGGGGCGGCCGGCGGGACCCGTCGGGGCTCGTCATGACCGTCCCTGGGTATCAGAGGGCCGGTGTCGCGACAAGCGGTCCGCCGACGGCGGGCGTGTGAACTTCTTTGCGATCCTGCCTTCCCCGGGGAGCACGCCACTCGTGACCATCGAGACGATGGCACGAGGTGTGCCAGCAGGATCGTTGGCGGCGGTGTGCGAAGCAACGACAAATAGGCTGCCGCCAGGGAGACACGCCCATGAGGCTCATGACTGTGCGAATGCTCCTCGTCCTCTTGATGCTCGGGACGCTGGCGGCCGGGTGCCAGACCATGACCGGCAAGTCGGCGGGCGAGAACGTCGACGATGCCAAGATCACGGCCTCCGTGAAGTCCAAGCTCGTGGCCGACAAGGCCGCAAACCTGACCCGCGTCGACGTCGACACGAACAACGGGGTCGTCTCGCTCAACGGGATCGTCGAGACGCCGCAGCAGAAGGTCCGCGCCGAGCAGCTCGCCCGGGAAGCGAGCGGGGTGCAGCGGGTCGTGAACAACCTGCAGGTCCAGAGGCGCTGACGCGGCCATGGGCGTCATCCTCCTCGTCATCCTCATCGTGCTGCTGATCGGCGCGCTGCCGACCTGGCCCTACAGCTCCGGCTGGGGCTACTACCCCAGCGGGGGGCTGGGCCTCATCCTCATCATCCTGATCGTCCTGCTGCTCGCGGGACGGCTGTAACGGCACGCTCGCCGGATCGGGCGCTCGGTGCCGCGGGGCGCGCTGACGCCCGAGCCGGCGAGGGCGGCCTCCTCACCTGCAGCCGGCCCGGTCGGCGAGCCTGGTCGCGCTCGCTCAGTGCATGACGAGGCCGCCGTCGACGCTGAGCGCCTGACCCGTCATGTAGGCCGATCGCGGCGAGGCCAGGAACCCGATCACGTTCGCGACGTCCTCCGGCGTCTCCATGCGCCCCAGGGGAATACTCTTCAGGCGAGCCTTGGTGAACTCGTCGGGGCTCATGCCGAGCAGCGCGCCCTGCTCGGCCGAGACCTTCGCCCACATGTCGGTCTCGACGAAGCCCGGACAGACGCAGTTCACACGGATGCCATCGGCCGCGTGGGCGAGCGCGAGGCTCTTGGTCATGCTGATGACGGCGGCCTTGCTCGCGTTGTAGGGCAGGTTGGTCCGGCTGCCGATCTTCCCGGCCATCGAAGCGAGGGAGATGATCGTGCCGCAACGCTGGGCGAGCATCGTGGGCAGCACGGCCTGCGTCGCGAAGAACACGGCCCTGGCGTTGATCGCCATGACGGCGTCCCAGTGCTCCTCGGTGATGTCGAGCGTGGCGGCAGCGCGGTAGATGCCGGCATTGTTGACGAGGATGTCGATCCGGCCGAAGCGCTCGACGGTGCGGCGGACCATGGCGTCGAGGTCGCCGCGCCGGGTGACGTCGATGGTGACCGCGAGCGACGGCCGCCGCATCTGTGCCACGTCCTCCGCGGTGCGCTGCGCGCTCGCGGCGTCGAGCTCGGCGACGACGACGGTGGCGCCCAGCCGGGCCAGCTCGAGGGCCGTGGCCCGGCCGATACCGCGGCCGCCGCCGGTGACGATGGCGACGTGTCCGTCCAGCTCCATGGCGTCTCCTCCCTGCGGCTATCGCCGGATCTGCTGGGCCAGGTAGTTCTCGTACCCCGGTTCCTGGATCTGATGCTTCCGGGCCTCGAGCCAGTTCACGTGCCGCTCAGCATCCCGTCTCTTCGGCACTGCGCCGCGCGCGGCGTGCCGGATGGTGGCCGCCGGGGCCCTGGCGGGCTGGCTGTGCTCGGTGGCTACGTGGTGAGGATCAGCTTGTCCGCCCGGGTGATGCGGAGGCGGTGCGGGCCGTAACTCACTTGTAGCCGGCGCGGTCGGCGAGCCGGGTCGCCGCGGCCTGGAACTCGCCGGCCGCCGCGACGTTGATGTCGTCCGCCTTGAACTTCCCGAACTTCGCGACGATCGGGTGCACGGTGGCCTGGGGGTTGGCCGGGTACTCCATCGAGAGATCGGCGAACATCTGCTGCGCCTCGGGGCTGGAGAGGAACTCGAGGAACTTGACCGCGTTCGCGCGGTTCTTCGAGTGCGCGGTGACGCCGGCCCCCGAGACGTTGACGTGGGTGCCGGTCGTCTGCTGGTTGGCCCAGAACGGCGCCACCGGAAAGCCCGGGTCCTTGGCGAGGAGGCGCGCCAGGTAGTAGTGGTTCGCGATGCCGACGTCGCACTGCCCGGCGGCGATGGCTTTGAGCACGTTCGTGTCGCCCTGGATCAGGGTCGGCTCGTTGGCGGCCCAGCCGCGGACGATCGCCTCGGTCCTCGCCTCGCCGTGCCGCTTGATCATCGTGGCGATCAGCGACTGGTTGTAGATGTACCCGGACGGGCGCAGGCAGAGCCGACCCTTCCAGCGGGGATCCCCGAGCGCCTCGTAGGTGGACAGCTCGGCCGGCTTGACCTTGTCGATGTTGTACACGATCGTGCGCGCGCGCACGGTGAGGCCGACCCACCGGCGCCCGGGATCGCGGAGTTGCGCGGGGATGTTGGCCTCGAGGGTCGGCGAGTCGATCGGCGAGATCAGGCCGGCGCGCGCGGCGTTCCAGAGGTTGCCGGCGTCCACGGTGAGCAGCACGTCGGCCGGCGTGCGGTCCCCTTCCGCTTTCAGGCGCTCGAACAGCTCGGCCGTGTTGCCGGTGAAGACCTTGACGGCGATGCCGGTCTTCCTGGTGAAGGCCTCGAAGGCGGCCTCCTGGCCGTAGTGGCGGGCCGAGTACAGGACGATCTGCGAGGCGGCGGCGGCGGGCCACGAGACCGCCGCGAGCGCGAGGAGAGCGACGACGCCGAGGAAGCCGAGCAGCTTCACGCGTGGATGCATCCCGAGGTCCTTCCTCTTCGCAGCGCCCGGGGGGTTCCGATCGCAGGCCCTAGCGAAGGAGGTCTAAGATGCACTATTAAGTACGACTAATATCGAGGGCCCGTCAAGCGGATTCTGCGGGGCCTCGACCTAGTCCCTGTCCAGCACCTTCCCGTCCTCCGCGACCGATCTCGTGCTCCCGGCCGTCCCGGACGAACTCCACCTCGTACACGCGGCGGCCGCCCCTCTCCTCCCGTTCGATCTCCTTGATCCGTCCACCTCGCGTCTCCTGCTCGACCGTCGCCCGGACCGCTGCCGGGAGCTGCTCGAGCGGGACCTCGTCGGCGGAGACGGCGGCCGGCGCGGCCGGCCCGACGGCAAGGACGAAGGCGATCGCCGTGCCAGCGACCGTTCAGGCCGTTTGTCGCCGCGCCGGGCGTCGGCCGGGCGGAACGGTCGCGGAGCCGCTGCCGGCACGCTCCCGTCGGCTACCTCGTCATCGCGTTCCCGGGGGAGGCGGAGGCCGACAAGGCCCGCGCGGGCCGCTCACCGGGGGCTACGAGGAGCAGGAGGTCATGATGTTCGCGCCCTCCGAGGCCGAGACCGACCGCGTTTCTCTGAGCCACGCGCCCGCAGTCGTCCACCGGTCGTCGTGAGGGCATCCGCGTTGCACCCGTCCGCGCCTCGCGCGAGCGAGGACGGCGTCACGTCCTCGCCGCCAGCAGGAGGTACCGACATGGATCGCACGCTGGACGACCGGGGCCGGAGGGATCGGAGCCTGATCCTCGACACGGAGTTCCTGGCCCGGAACTGGTGGGCGGTCGCGCTGCGGGGCGTGGCCGCGATCCTCTTCGGGATCCTCGCGCTGATCATGCCCGGGGTCACGCTCGCCGCCCTCGTGCTGCTGTTCGGCGCCTACGCGCTGCTGGACGGTGTCTTCGACATCGTGGCCGCCGCGACGGGGCGCGCCGGCGGGCGGCCGTGGTGGGCGCTGGTCGTGGCCGGCCTCGTGAGCATCGCCGCCGGCCTCGTGGCGTTCTTCATGCCCGGTCTCACCGCGCTCGCGCTGCTCTACCTCATCGCCGCCTGGGCCATCGTGCGCGGGGTGCTCGAGATCGTGGCCGCCGTCCGCCTGCGCCGGGAGATCGAGAACGAGTGGTGGCTGGGGCTGAGCGGCGCGCTCTCGGTCGTCTTCGGCGTGCTGGTCGCGATCGCGCCGGGGGCGGGGGCCCTGGCGATGGTGCTCTGGATCGGCGCCTACGCGCTCATCGTCGGGATCGTCCTGGTCGTGCATGCCGTACGGCTGCGCGCACGGCGCGACGAGGCGCGCACCACGACGATGCGCCGGGCCGCCTGAGACGGTAGACCGCGCCGGGGCTCACGACTCCGCCGCGCCCGGCCGCGCCTCGGGCAGCGGTAGCATCCCCGTCTCCAGGGCCGGGGCCCGCGGGAGACCCGTGACCTCCAGGATCTCCTGCTCGCTGAGCGTCTCCCGCGACAGCAAGGCCTCGGCGAGCGCATCGAGCTGCTTGCGATGGGCGCTCAGCAGACGCCGGGCCTCGTCGTGGCTCTCGTCGATGATCCTGCGCACCTCGGCGTCGATGGCCTCGGCCGTCTCCTCGCTGAACGGCCGCGGGCCGACGTAGCCGCCCGAGCCGCCCAGGTAGGGGTTCTCCTGGGGCGCGAGCTGCACGAGCCCGAGCCGCTCGCTCATGCCCCAGCGGGTGACCATCCGGCGCGCGAGACCGGTGGCCTGCTCGATGTCGTTCTCGGCCCCGGTCGTCCGGGTGCCGTAGACGATCTCCTCGGCGGCGCGGCCGCCCAGCATGCCGACGATCTTCGCGCGGAGATAGGCCTCCGGATAATTGTAGCGGTCGCTGTCGGGCCGCTGATACGTCACGCCGAGGGCCTGCCCGCGCGGCACGATCGTCACCCGGTTCACCGGATCGGCGCCCGGCACCACCAGGCCCAGGATGGCGTGCCCGCCCTCGTGGTAGGCGATGCGCTCCTTGTCGGCGCGGCTCAGGAGGAGCGGACGCTCGGGGCCCAGGACGATCTTCTCGAGCGCGTCCAGGAAGTCCTTGTGACGGACGTCGTCCTGCTCGCGCCGGGCCGCCAGCAGGGCGGCCTCGTTGACGAGGTTCTTCAGATCGGCCCCCGAGAGCCCCGGCGTCACCGCGGCGAGGTCCGGCAGGCTGACGTCGCTCGCGAGCGGCACGCGGCGGGTGTGCACCTGGAGGATCGCCGCCCGCCCGACCCGGTCCGGGAGGTTGACGACCACGCGCCGGTCGAAGCGGCCGGGCCGCAGGAGCGCCTTGTCGAGCACGTCGGGCTGGTTGGTCGCCCCCAGCACGATGATGCCCTCGCGGCTGGAGAAGCCGTCCATCTCGGTCAGGATCTGGTTCAGGGTCTGCTCCTGCTCGTTGGAGGCCCCGATCGCCATCTGGCCGCGCGCGCGGCCGATGGCGTCCAGCTCGTCGATGAAGATGATCGCCGGCGCGTGCTCGCGCGCCTGCTTGAAGAGGTCTCGCACCCGGGCCGCCCCCACCCCCACGATCATCTCCACGAACTCGGACCCGCTCATCGAGAAGAAGGGCACTCCCGCCTCGCCGGCGACCGCCTTGGCCAGCAAGGTCTTGCCCGTCCCCGGGGAGCCGACCAGGAGCACGCCCTTCGGCGCCGTCCCCCCGAGGCGGGTGTACTTTGGGGGGTCCTTGAGGAAGTCGACGATCTCGATCAGCTCGTTCTCGGCCTCGTCGATGCCGGCGACGTCGTCGAAGGTCACCCGCGTGTCCGTCGCCTGGTCGTAGCGGCGCGCCCGGCTCTTGCCGATGCCCATGAGCCCGCCGCCCATGCCGCCGCCCTGCGTCGCCCGCCGGAAGAACCAGACGTAGAAGCCGATGATGAGCAGGGCGGGGCCGAACCCGAACAGCAGCGTCGTCCAGGCGCTGCCACCCTCCTCGATCGGCCGGGCGCTGATCTCCACCCCGTTGTCGATCAGGAGCGCCTCCAGCCCGGGGTCCACGAAAGACGGCACCGTGGTCGTGAAGCGCGTGGCCGTCCTCGGCGGCGCGTCGCGCGCGGGACCGCGCTCGCCCGTCGTTGGCGCCTCGCCCTCGGGCGCCGGCGGCGGGTAGGTCACCGGGGCCGCGAAGCGGCCGGTGACGGTGTCGCCCTGGCTATAGATGGCCTGGACGTTGCCCCTCCTGACCTCCTCCTTGAACAGCGTGTAGGGCACCGTCAGCGGCTCCTCGGCGCCCGGCATCAGCAGCCGCACGAGGAAGAAATTCGCGAGCACGACGAGGGCGAACCAGAGCCAGGTCTTGCGCGGCGGCATCGCCACCTGCCCGGGGCCCTTGGCCGCTCCGGGCCCCGAGGGCCCCGGCGGGACCCTCCGGGCCGGCGCCGAGGTGCTCGCCCGTCCCTTCTGCCGTCCCGTCACGCTCATGCTCGCCTCCACGGGCACACCTTGCCTGATAAGCCGGCGACGATCCACCGGCACGCGTGGACCGGATGGGGGTACGCTGGCCGCCATGAAGGCCCTCCGCCTGTCGGCGCCGGATACGCTCGAGGTGACCACCGCCCCCCGGCCGGAACCGGGCCCTGGCGAGGTGCTCGTCAAGGTCGGGGCCGCGGGCTACCACGCCATCGCACTCGCCCGCGAGGTGCTCCGGCCGGGCACGACGTGCGTGGTGATCGGCGTCGGCGGGCTCGGCCACATGGCCATCCAGATCCTCGCCGCCACCACGGCGGTGCGCGTGATCGCCGTGGACACGAGCCCGGACGCGCTGGAGCTGGCGAACCGCACGGGCGCCCACCACACCGTGCGCTCGGATGCCCGGGCGGCGGCGGCCATCCGCGAGCTCGTCGGCCCCGGCCCGGGCGGCGCGGAGGCGGTCTTCGATTTCGTGGCCGTGGACCAGACGCTCGCGCTCGCCGCCTCCGTGGTCTCCACCGGCGGCCGGCTGCTGCTCGTCGGTCTCGGCGGTGGCCGGCTCGGCATCCGGCCCGGGGTCGGGAACATCGGTATCCCGATGGAGACGCGCGTCGTGGTGCCGTTCTGGGGGACGCGCGCGGAGCTGGCGGAGGTGCTCGCGCTCGCGCGCGCCGGCCGGATCCGGGCGCACGTCGAGACCTTCTCCCTCGCCGACGCCCCGGCCGCCTACGAGAAGATGCGGGCGGGCCGCCTGCGGGGTCGCGCGGTCATCACGCCCGCCGCCTGACCCCGGGGCGCGTTCCGGCGCGCACGGCCAGCTTGCTCGCTTCCCGGAGCCACAGCACCGAGCTCCCCGCCACCGCGCACCGCAGCCAGTCGCCGGCGCTCAGGCTCACCGTCGAGAAGCCGCGCTGGAGAAGCGGCACGTGAACCACCGCCACCTGCAGCAGGAGCGACAGGAGAATGGCTCCCCACAGCCACCGGTTGGAGAACAGCCCGGCGAACGCGCTCCGCTCGTCGGACCGGGCGTTGAAGACGTTGAAGAGCGAGAAGAACAGCAGCGTGGTGAAGGCCATGGTCTGCGCGTACCGGATGTCCCCCGACCCCTCGATCAGTCCCCCGGGCAGGCTCGCGTCGAGCACGAGCAGCGTGCCCGCCGCCATGATGGCCCCCACGAAGGCGATGCCCGCCCACATGCCGCGGGTGATCGCCCCCTCGCCGCGGGGGCGCGGCGGGTCGCTCATCACGGACGCGTCCGCCGGGTCGACGCCGAGGGCGAGGGCGGGCGCGCCGTCGGACACGAGGTTGATCCACAGGATGTGCGTCGCCAGCAGGGGCAGGACCACCCCGCCGGCATCCGGCGCCGTCAGGCCGATCCGGTCGGCGAGCAGCACGCCGAAGAACATCGCCATCACTTCCCCGAGGTTCGACGAGAGCAGGTAGCGCAGGAACTTGCGGATGTTCGCGAAGATCGCGCGCCCCTCCTCGACCGCCGCCACGATCGACGCGAAGTTGTCGTCGGCCAGCACCATGTCGGCCGCCTGCCGGGACACGTCCGTCCCCGCGATGCCCATGGCCACGCCGATGTCCGCGGCCTTCAGCGCGGGGGCATCGTTGACGCCGTCGCCCGTCATCGCCACCGTGGCGCCCTCGCGCTGCAGCGCCCGGACGATCCGCAGCTTGTGCTCGGGATTCACGCGCGCGTAGACCGCCACCTCGCGGACCGTCCGGCGGAGCGTCTCGTCCGGCATCGTCGCCAGCTCGGTGCCGGTGACCGCCCGCCCGTCGGCGGCGATGCCGAGCTCGGCGGCGATGACGAGTGCCGTCCGCGGATGGTCGCCGGTGATCATCAGCGGCCGGATGCCGGCGCCCCGCGCGCGGGCGACGGCCTCCTTCGCCTCGGCGCGTGGGGGGTCCATCATGCCGATGAGCCCGAGGAAGACCAGGTCGTGCTCGACCCGCTCGTCGAGCTCCTCGCGCGCGAGGGCGTCCCTCGGCACCGACCGGAAGGCGACGCCGAGCGTGCGCAGCGCCTCGCCCGCCAACCCGTCGTTGATCGCGAGGATCTCGGCCCGGCGCTCCGGCGCGAGCGGCCGGACGGTTTCGCCCACCAGCTCTCCCGAGCAGCGCGCGAGCAGGACGTCCGGGGCGCCCTTGGTGAGGGCGCGCAGCCACGGCTCCCTCTCGGCGTCCGTGTGGATCGTGCTCATCAGCTTGCGCTCGGAGGAGAAGGGCACCTCGGCCACGCGAACGAAGCGCGCGGCGAGGGCCTCGTCGTCCAGCCCGGCCTTCCGCGCGGCGACGATCAGCGCGCCCTCGGTCGGGTCGCCCTGCACCGTCCAGCGCCCGCCGTGCTCCTGCAGGACGGCGTTGTTGGCGCGGTCGGCCGCGGCCAGCGCCCGCACGAGCTCGAGCCGCAGCGGGCCCTCGATCGGCCCGCCCCCCTCCCGGCGCACGTCACCCCGGGGCGCGTACCCCGTGCCGCCGAACCCGATGCGCCCGCTCGCGGTGACGACGGCCCGCACCGTCATCTCGTTCCTCGTGAGCGTGCCGGTCTTGTCCGAGGCGATGACGTCCGCCGCACCGAGCGTCTCGACGGCCGCGAGGTGGCGGACGATGGCGTTCCGCCTCGCCATGCGCTGCACGCCGAGGGAGAGGACCGCCGTCACCACCGCCGGCAACCCCTCGGGCACCGCCGCCACCGCGAGGGCGACCCCCAGGATCAGGACGTCGAACACCGCCGACACGCCCCGCACCTCCCCGACCAGCAGGATCGTCGCGATCATCACGACCGCGATGGCGACGACCACGAGGGCGAGCAGCCGGCCGACGCGGGCCAGCTCCTTCTGCAGGGGGGTCGTCTCCTTCGGCGTGGCCTCGAGCATCCCGGCGATGCGCCCCAGCTCGGTCCGCATGGCCGTCGCCACGACCACCGCGCGCCCGCGCCCGTACGTCACGGCGGTGCCGCTGAAGACCATGTTGTGGCGGTCCCCGACGCCGGCCTCGCCGGCGATCGGGAGCGTGTCCTTCGCGACCGGCACGCTCTCGCCCGTCAGCGCCGCCTCCGCCGCCTGCAGCGCCGTCGAGCGGATGAGCCGCGCGTCCGCCGGGACCGTGTCGCCCTCCTCGAGGAGGAGGACGTCGCCCGGCACGACCTCGGTCGCCGGGATGCGCTGCCGCGCGCCGTCCCGGACGACGGTGGCGTGGGCCGCCGACATCTGGCGCAGCGCCGCCACCGCCTGCTCCGCCCGCGAGCCCTGCACGTAGCCCAGGGCGGCGTTGAGGAGCACGACGGCGAGGATCGCCGTCGCCTCGTACGGCCATGCCGTCTCGCGCTCGTACAGCCACAGGCCGGCCGAGAAGACCGTGGCGACGAGGAGCAGGATGACGAGCACGTCCTGGAACTGGGCGAGGAGCTTGCGCCACGCCGGGACCGGCCTCTCCGCCGTCAGCTCGTTCCGCCCGTGGCGCGCGAGCCGCGCGCGGGCCTCCCCCGCGCTCAGGCCGCGCCGCGCGTCCGTGCCGAGGGCGGCCACGACCTCATCGACGGTGTGGCGATGGGGGGTGATGTCGTCGCGAGGCAGGGGCGGGGCGCTCATCCCCGGGGCTCGTGGACGGTCACTTCAGCACGAAGCGGCGGCTCTCCGACTCGGCGATCTCGTGCACCTGTCCGTTGACGCCGACCCGGATCGCGGGCGCCACGCAGTGCATCGCGCTCACCTGGAGGGCGTCCGCCTCCAGCTCGAGGACGAGCGACTGCCCCCGGTAGCGCACGAACAGCCGCAAGCGGCGGAGCGGCGCGGGCAGGCGCGGGTCGAGCCACAGCACGTCGCCGCGGAGCTCGATGCCCGTGTAGCAGCGCTGCAGGACGTCGACGCTACCGGCCATCGCCCCGAGGTGGATCCCCTCCGGCGTCGTCCCGCCCTGGATGTCCGCGACGTCGGTGACGAGCCCCTCCATGAAGACGTCCCACGAGGCCGGGCGGTCGGCGCGGGCCAGGACCCAGGAGTCGGCCACGCGGCTCAGGGACGAGTCGTGCGCGCTCCGCGCGTAGTAGTAGTTGATGTTCCGCGGGATCGTCTGCTCGTCGAACGGGTACCCCAGGCGCTCGAAGAGCGAGCGGAGCTCGTCGGCCGAGAAGAGATAGAACAGCATGAGGACGTCGGGCTGCTTGGACAGCTTGTAGTGGATCGTGCTGTCGCCCTCGGCCTCCAGGATGAAGTCCAGGCGGTACAGGTGCCCGTAGCGCCGGCGGTAGGCCTCCCAGTCGAACTCCGCGAGGCTCTCGTAGCCCTCGAACTGGCTCAGGACGCCGTCGGCGTGGAAGACCAGGCGCATGCGCCGGCTGATGGTGTCCCACTCGGCCAGCTCCTCGTCGGTGATGGCCAGCCGGTCGCACACGCGGCGGCACACGGTGGCGGGGAGGACCTCGAGGACCTCGCGCGCGCGCGCGAGGACCCACACCGCCATGAGGTTCGTGTACGCGTTGTTGTTCAGCCCGGGCTGGTCGGCGCCGGGGTAGCGGTCGTGGTACTCGTCGGGCCCCATCACCCCCCGGATCTCGTACCGCTCGTGCCGGGGGTCGTACGTGGCGGCGCTCGCCCAGAACCGGGCCATGTCCAGCAGCATCTCCGCGCCGTAGTCGACGAGGAACTCCAGGTCGCCCGTCACCTCGTAGTACTGCCAGACGTTGTACGCGATCGCCGCGCCCACGTGCCGCTGCAGGTGCGAGTGGTCGGCCATCCAGCGGCCCGACCGCGGGTTGAAGAACTGGGTGTCGGTCTCCTCGCGCCCGTTGCTGCCGCTCTGCCACGGGAACATGGCGCCGCGGTAGCCGGCCGCGCGAGCGGCCACCCGGGCCTCCTCGAGCCGGCGGTAGCGATAGAGGAGCAGCGCGCGCGTGATCTCCGGCATGCGGAGATTCAGGAACGGGAACACGAAGACCTCGTCCCAGAACACGTGGCCGCGGTACGCCTCCCCGTGGAGCCCCCGCGCCGGGACGCCCGCGTCCAGGTCTCTCGTGTGGGGCGAGACGGTCTGCAGCAGGTGGAAGATGTGCAGGCGCACGAGGGCGGCGGTGGCGAGTGAGCCGTCGCGCGGCGTGACGGGGTCGGCCTCGACCTCCAGCTCCATGTCGAACGTCCGCCAGAGGTGGTGCCAGGCCAGCCCGTGCGCGTGGAGCAGCTCGGCGAAGGTCCCGGCCCGCGCGATGGCCGTCCGCGCCTCCAAACCGCACTCGCTGATGGCCCGGTCCCGGGAGGTGTAGAGGGCCACGATCTTCTCGATCCGGACCGTCGTGCCGGCCGTGGCCGGCACGACGGTGTCCCGGGCGACGTGGCGCGGCTCCTCGTGCGCCGGGCGCGTCTCGCCGACACGCCGGTCGCCCTCGAACACCCGCACGCGCGCGGCCTGCGCGATCACGATCTCGGACTGGCGCGTCCGGACCTTCAGGAAGATGCCGTCGCTCCCGACGGCCGCCGTCTCGACGGGGACCAGGTGCTCGCCCGCGAGGTGGCGATAGCGCGCGACGAGGTCGTTGACCACGCGCCCGTCGAGCGCGGCGCGGATCTCGAGCGGGCCCGACCAGTCCTCCGGCGTGATGGACGTCTCGAGCGCGGCCAGGTGCGGCGTCGCCATGTGGACCAGCCGGACGCTCCGGACGCGCGTCGTCCGGCCCGCAGCATCGCGCGCCCGCAGGTCGCGGACGAGAACGCCGCGCCGGAGGTCCAGCTCCTGCCGGTACGAGAGCACCTCGACGTCGGCGAGGCTGAACCACGGGCCGCCGGAAACCCGGAAGGTCAGCGGCAGCCAGTTGGGCGCGTTGACGAGATCCTCGTGCTCGAGGGTGCGGCCGCCGATGACGCTCGGCAGGCGGTCGTAGCCGCCCGCGATGTAGGTGCCGGGGTAGTGCGTCCCGTCGGCCGTGCTCTCCGGCGCCGCCCCCCGCGTCGCGAAGTAGCCGTTGCCGAGCGTGCACAGCGCCTCGCGCAGCCGCTCCTGGGCCGGGTCGAAGCCCTCGTAGACCAGGGACCATCCGTTCACGACGCGGCCGCCGCGCGGGGGACGAGACGGACGGCGCCGAGGTCGGCGACGACGACGTGGGCGCCGTGCTGCCGCAGGCGGTCGGCCTGGTCGCCCTCGCCCACCCCGACCACGAGGCCGAAGCCGCCCCGGCGGCCCGCCTCGACGCCGGCCGTGGCGTCCTCGAACACGACGCCGCGGGCCGGCGGGACGCCCAGCCGCCGCGCCGCCTCCAGGAACATCGCGGGATCGGGCTTGCCCGGTAGCCCCAGGCGCGCGACCTCGACGCCGTCGACCCGGGCCTGGAACAGGTCCGTCAGCCGCGTGACGCGCAGGATGGCCGCGGTGTTCCGGCTGGAGGACACGACGGCGGTCCGCACGCCGCGGGCCCGGGCCTCCCGCACCAGGGCCACGGCCGAGGCGTACACGCGCACGCCCTCCTCCTCGAGCAAGGCGAGAAAGTAGCGATTCTTGCGCTTGCCCAGGCCGTGCACGGTGTCCCGGCTCGCCTCGTCCTGCGGCGTGCCCTCGGGCAGGCGGATCCCGCGCGACGCCAGGAAATCCCGGACGCCCGCGTGGCGGGGCTTGCCGTCCACGTGGGCCCGGTAGTCGGCGACGATGTCGAACGGCACGAACGGCGTCCCCGTCCGGCCCGCGTGGGCGGCGAGGTGATCGTCGAAGAGTCTCTTCCACGCCGAGGCGTGCAGCCCCGCCGTCCGGGTGATCACGCCGTCGAGGTCGAACAGGAAGCCGGCGAAGACGTCCAGGTCGATGACCACGGTATCGCGATTGTCCCACGATGGCATCGGGGGCCGCGCGTCCGGGGCCGGGCTCGGCCCGGTGGCATCCTGCACTCGACCCATGAACGGACCCGTTCACATTCTCGGCATCGCCGGCAGTCTCCGTCGCGGATCCTACAATCGGGCCGCCGTGCGGGCCGCCGCGGGGCTCCCGCCCGAAGGGGCGACGCTCGACATCTTCGAGCTCGACGGCAACCCCGGCTTCAACCCGGACGACGAGCAGGCGCCGCCGGCCAGGGTCGTGGAGCTCAAGCGCCGCCTCCGTGAGGCGGATGCCGTCCTGATCGTGACGCCGGAGTACAAAACTCCGTCCCGGGGGTGTTGAAGAACGCGATCGACTGGGCGTCCCGGCCGTACGGGGACAGCGCCTGGTCCGGAAAGCCGGCGGCGATCATGGGCGCATCGATCGGGACGCTCGGCACGGCGCGCGCCCAGTACCACCTGCGCCAGATGTTCGTCTACCTGAACATGTTCCCCGTCAACCAGCCGGAGGTGATGATCGGCAAGGCCGCCACGCGGTTCGACGCCGAGGGCAACCTGACGGACGAGGCGACGAAGGACTTCATCCGCCAGCTGCTCGCCAATCTCGTGATGTGGACGCACCGGCTCCGGCCATCGGGAGGGCCGTAGGCGACCGGCGCGCTCACCCGTCCGGCGTGAGAGGCAGCCGCCGTGCGATGAGGGACAGCAGGGGGCGCTGGGCGACCGCGCCCGCGACGAGCGCCAGGCCGACCGTCACGAGCACGGACCCGATGAGGAGGCGCAGGGTGAGCAGGAGGGCGCGCCCCGACAGGTCGACCTGATCCCGGAGATCCCGGAGGAGCGCCCGCTCGAGCGCCGTCGTGGCGTCGATGGCGGCCAGGTGCGCGAGCCGGGGCTCGACGAGCGCGGCGAGCCGGGCGACCGGGCGGTCGGGGGCCCGGACCTCCTCGGCGATCGGGGTGGCCCGCAGCCGCTCGACGGCCCACAGCGAGTACGCCCCGCCGAGGAGGAAGCACGCGAGCCCGATGACGAGCGCGATCCGGCCCCGGCCCCGGGCGCGCGTGACGAGCCGCCGCTCCCCGGGCGTCAGCGCCCCGCTCACCGGCGCACGACCCGGCGCGCCTTCAGCTCCCACCGGGGCAGGCTGCCGGCCGGGACCGGCGCCACCTCGAGCCGGATCCCGAGCGCGGCGCGCAGCGCCTCCTGCACGGGCCGGGCGCCGTGATCGCCGCCGTCGACCTCGAGCAGCACGCGCACCTGGTCGAGCTCGCCGTCGCGGAACACCTCGATCTGGAACTCCTCCACGGGGAAGCGCCGCACGACGGCCTCGATGGCCGAGGGGAAGACGTTGACGCCGCGGACGATCAGCATGTCGTCCAGGCGGCCCAGGATCCCGCCCTCCAGCCGCAGGAAGGTCTGGCCGCAGGCGCAGGGACGGTCGGCGACGCGCACCCGGTCGCCCGTGCAGTAGCGGATCAGCGGCGATCCGGCGCGCCCGAGGTTCGTGAGCACGAGCTCGCCCTCGCGGGCGGCCGCCCCCGTGGCGGGATCGAGCACCTCCGCGATGAACTCCGTCTCGTTGACGTGCAGCCCCGCCTGGGCCTCGCACTCGTAGCCGTACGCTCCCATCTCCGTCATCCCGGCATGGTCGTAGGCCCGGGCGCCCCAGCCCGCCTCGATGCGCGCCCGCACGGCGGGGATGCCGGCGCCGGGCTCGCCGGCGTGGACGGTCACGCGGATGGGCAGCTTGGCGGCGTCGATGCCCTGCTCGCGCGCCACCTCGAGCAGGTGGAGCGCGTAGGAGGGCGTGCACACCAGGACGGTGGCGCCGAGCGACTCCATGCACGCCAGGCGCGTGCGCGAGTCCTGCCCGCCGCCCGGGATGACGAGGGCGCCGAGCGCGCGCGCGCCCTCGAACCCGCCCCAGAAGCCCACGAACAGGCCGAACGAGAACGGCACGAAGACGCGGTCGGCGGGACCGACGCCCGCGCCGCGCAGCACGACGGACCAGCAGCGGGCCCACCACTCCCACGACTCCTGGGTGTCGAGCCAGCGCAGGGGCACCCCGCTGGTGCCCGAGGTCTGGTGCACGCGCACGTACCGCTCCAGCGGGTACGTGAGGTTGGTGCCGAACGGCGCGTGGGCGGCCTGGTCCGCCGCCAGCTCGGCCTTCCGGGTCAGGGGCAGGCGCGCGAGATCCTCGGGGCCGCGCAGGTCGTCGGCGCGTTCGAGGCCGGCCGCCCGCCACTTCGCGGTCCAGAAGGGATTGCGGCCGAGCACCTCGGCCGCGAGCGCGCGGAGCCGCCGCCACTGGTGGTCGCGCAGCCGCTCCCCATCCAGGCGCTCGGCCACGGGCGCGTCCACGCTCAGCCCCGCAGCTTGAACCGCTGGATCTTGCCCGTCGCCGTCTTCGGCAGCTCGGGCACGAACTCGATCCAGCGCGGGTACTTGTACGGGGCGATCTTGTCCTTGACGAACGCCTTGAGCTCCTCGGCCAGCGCCGGCCCGGCCGCCGCCGCGTCGTGGAGCACGACGAACGCCTGGGGCTTCACGAGCCGCTCCTCGTCCTCCTTGCCCACCACGGCCGCCTCGAGCACGGCGGGGTGGCGCACGAGCGTCGCCTCCACCTCCACCGGCGAGACCCAGATGCCGCCGACCTTCAGCATGTCGTCGGCGCGCCCGGCGTACCAGAAGTAGCCGTCCTCGTCCTGGCGGTACTTGTCGCCCGTCTGGATCCAGGGGCCGAAGAGCGTCTCCTTGGTCTTCTCGTGCTTGTTCCAGTAGAAGGCCATGATGGAGTCGCCCTTCACGCGCAGGTTGCCGATCTCGCCGCGCGGCACCGGCCGGCCGTCGTCGTCGACCACGATGGCCTCGTAGCCGGGAACGACCTGGCCCGAGGAGCCGGGCCGCGCGGCGCCCGGCCGGTTCGAGAGGAAGATGTGCAGGATCTCGGTGGTGCCGATACCGTCGATGACCTCCACGCCGAAGCGCTCGCGCCACCGCTTGTAGATCTCGTCCGGCAGCGCCTCGCCCGCCGACACGCAGAGCCGCAGCGAGGAGCAGTCGAAGCGGCGCTCCGCCTCCTTGACGGCCAGCATCCCGGCGTAGAGGGTCGGCACGCCGAAGAAGATCGTCGGCCGCCGCCGCGCGATCAGGTCGAAGACGCTCTCCGGCGTGGGCCGGTGCGGGAAGAGCACGCTCTCGGCGCCGGCGCCCATGGGGAAGTAGCCGGCGTTGCCCAGCCCGTAGGCGAAGAAGAGCTTGGCGGCGGAGTAGCAGCGGTCGTCGGAACGGAGGCCCAGGACCTGCTTCGCGTAGGTCTCCTGGCACACCACCATGTCGTGGTGCAGGTGCACGGCGCCCTTCGGGAAACCGGTCGACCCGGACGAGTAGAGCCAGAACGCGGCGTCGTCCCGCGACGTCGGGGCGGGGTCGAGCCGGGACGAGGCCCGGGCGACCCGCTCCTCGTAGGCGTGGTAGGGGCCGGCGGGCCCGCCGGCGACCCGCACGTGCTGGAGAAAGGGCGACTGGCCGAGGGCGGGGCCGGCCTCGCCGAGCAGGGCGGCGGAGACGACGGCCACCTTCGCCCGGCTGTCGCGCAGGAAGTAGACGTAGTCGGCGGTCCGCATGAGCGTGTTGCACGGGACGGGTACGGCGCCGATCTTGATTGCCCCCCAGAAGGCGCCGAGGAACTCGGGGGCGTCCAGGCAGAGGACGAGCACGCGGTCCTCCATGCGCACGCCCAGGTCGAGCAGCGCATTGCCCGTCCGGTTCGTCAGGTCCTGGACGTCGCCGTAGGTCAGGACGCGGTCCTCGTAGTGGAAGGCGGGGCGCGCGGCCCGCCCGTCCTCGACGTGGCGATCCACGAACCAGGTCGCGACGTTGAACTCGGCGGGCAGCGTCTCGGCGGCGTTCATCGGGCGCCTCCCTGTGCAGCGCGTTTCACTGTGTCGATGGCACCGGCCTTGCTCTTTACCCCGCGCGGAGGAGGTGGCCCATGAAGCGTACCGCACTGGCAATCCTCGTCCTCGCGCTCGTCGCGGGGCTGGTCGGCTCGGCCGCAGCGCAGCAGCCCCCGGACAGCAGCCCGAAGGCGCCGGCGTCCGGGAGCACCCCGGGCACGACCGAGAGCAAGTCGACCGACGTCAACGTCAACGTGGGCGGCTCGGGGGCGCCGAGCAGCCCCGGCACCGCACCCGGGGCCAAGGCTCCGGACGTGAAGATCGACAGCAAGACCGAGATCCGCAACGGCGGCGACAGCGGCGGGTCGGCGCTGCCCCGCGCGGCGGCGAGCGACCGCACGACGATCTTCGGGCTCAGCCCGACGGCCGCCGTCATCCTGGCCGCCGCCCTGCTCGTGGTCGTGATCCTCGCCATCGTGGCCATGACCCGGACGTCGACCACCACCATCGACGATCATCGGCTCTAGAGCCGCACCGGATCGCCGGGCCGCGGGCTCGGCGAGGCGCCGGCGAGGCGCGGGGCAGGCCCCCCCGTCCCGTCCTCGCCGGCGTTCCGCGAGCCGCTCAGCGGCCCGCCTCGTCCGGTGACGCACGCCGCACGTACTCGAAGTCGACCGGCCGGCCGTTGATGCCCCGCGCCGGCGGCGCGATCCAGCCGGCGAACTTCCCCGGCTCCACGACCGGCCTCATCAGGCTCGCGACGTACGCGTAGTCGTCCGGCGTCGGCAGCCACTCGGGCTTGCGGGCGTCCCACTCCGCCTCGCTGATGATGCGCCCGTCGGGCGAGACGCGCAGCTCGGCGAAGTTGCCGATGGCCCGGTGGAAGCCCCGGTGGGGCAGCCGCAGCTCGGCGTCGATGCCGTGCTTGTGGATGACCGCGTTCCACCGGTCGACGCCGCGCTGGCAATCGGCGATGTAGTCGTCCCGCAGCCGCTCGTTGAGGGCGAGGAGGGCGGGCTCCTCGACGGCCTTCATGGCGTCGCCGCCCGGCACCGTCACCGTGTAGGTGGCGTCCTTCAGCACGTGGTCGTCGGCCTTCTTCGTCTCCTCGAACCGCCCCTTGAGGCCGGCCGTGAAGAAGTTGGCGGCGTTCGTGGAGATCTCGGAGCCGAAGAGGTCGAGCGAGACCGAGTAGTGGAAGTTCAGGTAGCGCTGGAGCGTCCCGAGGCCGATCCCGCCGTACCGCCGCACGTCGTCGGTCCGGTGCTCCCGCATCAGCTCGCACGTCCGCTGCACCACGCGCCCGATGCCCGTCTCGCCGATGAACATGTGGTGGGCTTCCTCGGTGAGCATGAAGCGGCACGTGCGCGCGAGCGGATCGAACCCGCTCTCCGCGAGCGAGGCGAGCTGGTACTTGCCGTCCCGGTCGGTGAAGAAGCAGAAGAAGAAGTACGCCAGCCAGTCCGGCGTCCGCTCGTTGAAGGCCCCGAGGATGCGCGGCCGGTCGGTGTCCCCCGAGCGCCGCTGGAGCAGCGCCTCCGCCTCCTCGCGCCCGTCGCGCCCGAAGTGGGCGTGGAGCAGGTAGACCATCGCCCACAGGTGGCGGCCCTCCTCGACGTTCACCTGGAAGATGTTCCGGAGATCGTAGAGCGACGGCGTCGTCCGCCCCAGGTGACGCTGTTGCTCGACGGAGGCGGGCTCGGTGTCGCCCTGGGTGACGATGAGCCGGCGCAGGGTGCCGCGGTGCTCGCCGGGCACGTCCTGCCACGCCGGCTGCCCCTTGTGCTGCCCGAAGGCGATCGCGCGCCCGGGCTCGGGCTCGGCCAGGAAGATGCCCCAGCGGTACTCGGGCATCCGGACGTAGTCGAAGTGGGCCCAGCCCTGGGGGTCGACGCTGACGGCCGTCCGAAGATAGACCTGGTCGGCCTGGAAGCCGTCGGGCCCCATCTGCCGCCACCACTCGAGGTAGCGCGGCTGCCACTCCTCGAGCGCCCGGAGCAGCCGGCGGTCGTCCGCGAGCCTGACGTTGTTGGGGATCCGCTCGGTGTAGTCGACGCCGGCCATCACACTCTCCTCCGGTCCAGCTCGCGGCGCTCCCCGGTGCCGTACACCGACAGGCCGCCCTTCGGGCCCACGGCGTTGGGGCGCTGGAAGATCCAGTTCTGCCACGCGGACAGGCGTCCGAAGATCTTGGTCTCCACCGTCTCCGGCCCCGCGAACCGGAGCGAGGCCTCCATGCCGGTCAGCGCGTCGGGCGAGAAGGCGCTCCGCTCCTCGATCGCGATCCGGACCTCGTCGTCCCAGTCGATGTCGTCCGGCGTGAACGTCACCAGCCCCGCCCCGTCGGCGGCGGCGGCGTCGAGGTCCTGCCCCACCCGCCCCTTGAGGTCGTCGACCCGCCCGGGCTCACCCAGGAAGCGGCTGGCCAGGCGGGTGAGGCCGTTGGGCATGGGATAGGCGCCGAAGTTCAGCGCGGTGAGCCGCACGGCGGCCTGGGGCCGCGGATCCCCCTCGCGCGCGCCCTGCAGCATGTACGAGCGGTCCGCGGCCAGCGCCAGCTCGAGCAGGGTGCCCGCGAAGCACGAGCCGGGCTCGATCAGCGCGAACAGCGAGCGTGACGTGACGTCCAGCCGCTTGAGCGTGCGCCGGAGGTAGAGGCGGATCTCGCGGACGAGCCAGTCCCCGGCGAGCCGGTCGAGCACCCGGTCGTGGGCCTCCACGAGGTCGGCCTGGCCCTCGGTGCGCAGGACCCAGAGCCCGACCTGCTCCTCGTTGGCGCGCAGGTGCAGGATCACGTCCTCCAGCTCGCGCGCGAGAGCGAGCGGCCAGAACTCCACGCCCTGCGCCCGGACGCCGGCGGCGTCCGGCGGGGGCGGGGCGTCCGGGCCCTGCACGGTGATCTCCGCCACCCCGCGCGCCCTGTCGAGGGCACACGTGACCCACCGGTAGCCCACCCGGTCGGCCTCGAGGGTGCGCGCGAGCGGCGTGAGCGTCACGCCGCGGGCGTCGCCCGGCCGGTCGCTGCGCGCGGCCAGCGCCTCGGCGCGGCGCCGGACGGCCTCCTCCAGCCGCGAGCGCGGCACCACCTCGTCGACGAGGTTCCACTCGACGGCCCGCTTGCCCTTGACGCCCTCCTCGAGCGTGCTGAAGACGTCCGCGCGGTCGCGGCGCACCTTGCGCCGGTCGACGAGGCGGGTGAGCCCGCCCGTGCCGGGCAGCACGCCGAGCAGCGGCACCTCCGGCAGCGCCACCGACGTGTTGCCGTCGTCGGCCATGACGATCGTCTGGCAGGCCATCGCCAGCTCGTAGCCGCCGCCGGCGCACGGGCCGTTGACGGCGCACACCCAGGGCTGGCCCGACTCCGTCCCCGCCTCCTCGATCGCGTTCCGCGTCTCGTTCGTGAACTTGCAGAAGTTGACCTTCCACCCGTGCGAGGACTGCCCGAGCATCCGGATGTTGGCCCCGGCGCAGAAGACGCGCTCCTTGGCCGAGGTGAGCACGACCGCCGCCACCTCGGGATGCTCGAAGCGCAGCCGCTGCACGACGTCGTGCAGCTCGATGTCGACCCCCAGGTCGTAGGAGTTGAGCTTGAGCTCGTAGCCCGGGCGGAGGCCGGCGTTCTCGCTGACGTCCATGGCCACGAAGGCGATCCGGCCGTCGTAGCTGACCCGCCAGTGGCGGTAGCGCGACGGCTCGGTCCGGAAGTCGACGATCGCGCGGTCGCTCGCGTCTGCCATCACACCATCCTCACCCGAGGATCACCCACAGGACCCGGGCCCTGGTGGAGCCGAGGTTCTCCCAGCCGTGCGGCAGCCCGCCGTCGAGGAGGGCGCTGTCGCCGGCGAGGAGCCGGTGTCGCTCGCCGTTGTACTGCAGCGCCACCGTGCCGTCCAGGACGTAGAAGAGCTTCATCTGGCCGGGCTTGATCACGACCTTGTCCGTCGCCACGCCGCGCGAGCGGGGGCCGAGGGTGGCCTCCACCGCCCGGATCTTGCCCTCGAACAGTCCGGCCCCCAGCACGGCCCAGGTCTCCGACGAGCCGTCGAAGGACACGCGGGGCCGGTCCTTGCGGCGCGTGATCTGGATCCGCGCGGGCGGCTGGCCGTCGAACAGCGAGGCGATCGGCACGCCGAGGGCGGCGGCGATACGCCCCACCGTGTGGAGCGACGGCGTCAGCCGGTTGGACTCGATCTGCGACACCATGCTGGGCGTCAGGTGGGCCTTCTCCGCGAGCTGCCGCTGCTGGAGCGCCTGCTCCTGACGGAGCGCCCGGATCCGCTCGCCGAGCGAGGTCACGCCACGTCCTCCGCCGCGTCGGCGTCGAGCAGGCCGCCGGCCACCGCGAGCGCGCGGGCCACGTACACGCGCGTGACCTTCTTGCGGTACGGGTGCGTGAGATCGGTGTTGTCGAGCGGCTTGGACGGCGTCGTCGCGCGCCCCGCCGCCTCGTCGATGAGCGCCGGCGTCAGCCGCTGGCCGGCCAGGACCTCGGCCGCCCCCGGGGCCTCGCGCGGCTGGGAGGCCACGGCGCCCAGCACCACGCGGGCCTCGCGCACGACCTCCCCCTCCATGCGCAGGGCGGCCGCGACCCCGAGGACGGGGAAGTCGAAGGCGCCGCGGCGGCGCAGCTTCAGGTAGGCCGAGCGCCAGCCGTCGGCGGGCGGCAGGAGGATCTCGCCGAGCACCTCGTCCGGGCGCTTGCCGAGGTACTGGATCCCGTCGTCGCGGAAGAGCTCGGCGATCCCGATCGTGCGCTCGCCCCCGGGCCCCACGAGGCGCACGCGCGCGCCGAGGGCCCACAGCGCGGGCGCCGTGTCGGAGGACGATACCGCCCAGCAGCGCCGGCTGCCGGGCGCGACCAGGCAGATGTCCCCGTCCTTCTTCATGCAGAAGCCGATCGCCTTCCGCCACTCGAACGTCTGGTTATAGTAGTTGCAGCGCGTGTCCACGCACACGTTGCCGCCGATCGTGCCCATGTTCCGCAGCTGCGGCGAGGACACCACGCCGGCGGCCCGGGCGAGCCCCGGATAGCCGCGCGCGACCTCCGGATGCCGGGCGACCGCGGCGAGGGTCGTACACGCGCCGACCGCGAGCCCGTAACGCGCGCTGCCCCGCACCCCGCGCAGCTCGCGGACGCCGCGCAGCCCCACCAGCGTCTTCGGCTCGAACTGCCGCCGCTTCATGTTCGGGAACAGGTCCGTTCCACCGGCCACCAGCATCCCGTCGGGCCCGGCCTCGGCCATCGCCCGCACCGCCTCGTCCACCGACCGGGCCGCCACGTACGCGAACGGCGGGAGCCTCAGCACCCTGATCCCCCGGGCGCGGGCGAGACGTCCGCGAACGGCCGCACCGCCATGGCCTCCGCCGGCTGCCCGAAGGCCGATTCCACGACCACCGGCTCCCGGAACGTGAACAGCGGGATGCGGTCCGGGCCGATGCGCGCCGGCTTGCCCTGGCGCACCAGCTCGAGCCCGCGCAGGACCAGGTCCGGCGTGATGGGCACCTCGTCGATGCGCACGCCGACCGCGTCGTACACGGCGTTCGCGATCGCCGGGATGACGGGCAGCAGCGGGCCCTGGCCCGCCTCCTTGGCCCCGAACGGCCCCTCCGGATCGTCGGTCTCCACGAGGAACGTGTGGATCTCGGGCGTCTCCCGCGAGGTCGGGCTCTTGTAGTCCAGCATGGAGGGCCCCTTGTGGAGGCTCTTGCGGAAGACCTGCCCTTCCATGAGCGCCTCGCCGAGCCCCATGTAGATCGAGCCCTCCACCTGCCCCTCGACGAGCAGCGGGTTGAGCGCACGCCCGACGTCGTGCGCGATCCAGACGTCGTGCACCGTGATCCAGCCCGTGTCCTCGTCGACGGTCAGCTCCACCACGCAGGCCGAGTACGAGTAGCACGGCGAGGGCCCGACCCCGCCGCCCTTGTACTTGCCGGCCCGCTTCGGCGGCGCGTAGGAGCCCGGGAACGCGAGCACCCCGTGCATGGCCTCGGCCAGCTCGACCGCCCGGGCGAACGGGACGGCCCGGTCCCAGTCGTCGGGCACGCCCACCCGGCGGTCGCGGAACACGAGCCCGTCCGCCGACACCTCGAGCGTGCGGGCCACCGCGGCCGCGATCGCGGTCCGCAGCCGCGTCGCCGCCTGGATGGCCGCCATGCCGCACATCAGCGTGACCCGGGACGAGTACGAGCCGAGGTCGACGGGCGTGAGGCTCGTGTCGGCCGGGTGCACGTGCACGTCCCTCGGATCGATGCCCAGCACCTCGGCCGGCAGGTAGGCGAGGATCGAGTCCGACCCCTGCCCGATGTCGGTGGCGCCGCACAGCACGCTGACGAGGCCGCTGCGGTCGGCGCGCAGCACGACGCCGGAGTGCGGCATGCTGTTCCAGTAGATGGCGGTGCCGGCGCCGGTGAGGTAGGCCGAGCACGC
>JAICGY010000002.1 GCA_025922915.1 Candidatus Methylomirabilota bacterium
CAAGCGCGTCCGGCGGAGCGCCGGCTCGCGGTAGCCGGGCGCGAGGGGGTCGAGGCGCCGGGTCGGCTACGCGGCCGGGCTGGCGGGGCTCGGGGCCTGCGTGGCGGGCGGGCCATCCGGCGGCGGGGTGGAGCTTCCGACCGCCGCCGCCGGCACGTCACCGGGACGAGCGCCGGCCGTGCGACCGCTGGCATCCGCGCGCGATGTCACACGCGGGCAGGCCATCGTCTCGTCCCGTCCCCCGTAGTTCTCGTAGCGCACGCGGTCCGGTTGAGCAACCGCCACGCCAGATGCGCGGACACCGTTCCGGCGCCCACTTGCGCGACGGCAGCAGTCCGCCGGACCGCGGGCGCGAGCAGCCCGTGACCAGGGGGTGGCCACGGTGTGCCCGGATCGGTGAGCCGCCTCAGGGCCGGCGCCCGGCGGGCGCGGGCGTCATGGCGCGCCCCGGCCGCGACGGGCGTGGGCCGACAGCCCGCGCTCCCAGAGGTACTCGGTCTCGCCGAGGTGCTTGCCCACCCACCGGCCCAGGACGAAGAAGAGGTCGCTGAGCCGGTTCAGGTAGCGGATCGTCCACTCGCCGATCGGCTCCACGCGGGAGAGGGCCAGGCAGTCGCGCTCGGCGCGGCGACAGACCGTGCGCGCCTGGTGCAGGAAGCCGTGGATGCGGCCGCCGCCGGGCAGGATGAAGGACCGGAGCGGCTGGAGGTCCTTCTGGCACTCGTCCATCAGGCGCTCGAGCTCGGTCACCTCGCCCTCGCCCATCCGGAACATGCCCTCGTAGGCCGCGTCCGGCGGCGTGGCCAGCTCGCTGCCGAGGTCGAAGAGCTGGTTCTGGACCTTCTGCAAGACCTCGTCGAGCCAGCGGTGCCGCTCGGCGCCGGCTCCCCCGCTCGCCGCGCGCTCGGCGTTGAAGACGCGCACGAGCCCGACGACCGCATTGAGCTCGTCGACGGCGCCGTAGGCGACGATGCGGGGCGAGTCCTTCGGCACCCGCTTGCCCCCGACGAGCGAGGTCTCCCCGCGGTCGCCCGTGCGCGTGTACACGCGCGTGATGCTGATCGTCATCGCTGCGCGCCTCCCGGGGCTACGGTCCCGCCGGTATTCTACCGCTTCGGGACGCGTGGGCCGGGGGACGCGCCCGCGGGCGGCCGCAGCGCGCAGCGCTTGCGGCTGGCCTCGGCCCCGCGCGATGATCGGGCCGTGATCCCCCGCGCTCGCGCCGTCCTCCTCGCCGCCTGCGCCGTCCACTTCCTGCACGATGGGTTCGCGGACCTGCTCTACGTCTTCTTCCCGATCCTGGCCGCCGAGCTGTCGCTCTCGCTCTGGCAGGTGGGCCTCATGCGCACGGCCTACACCGGGGGCATGGCGCTCTTCCAGCTGCCGGCGGGGCTGCTCGCCGAGCGCTGGGGCGAGCGCCGCCTGCTGGCGGCGGGGACGGCGGTGACGGCGGCGGGGTTCGTGGCCGCGGGCGCGGCCGGCGGCTTCGCGGCGCTGCTCGGGCTCCTGCTCCTGGCGGGCCTCGGCTCCGGCGTCCAGCACCCGCTCTCCTCGACCCTCGTCTCCACGGCGTACGAGGGAGGGGCCCGCCGGACGGCGCTGGGCACCTACAACTTCTCGGGGGACCTCGGCAAGGTCGCGATCGCCGCCGCCGCCGGCGTGGCGGTGGCGCTGGTCGGCTGGCGGACCACGGCCACCGCGGTCGGGCTGCTCGGCCTGGCCGCCGCCGTCGTGGTCGGCATCGGGCTCGCGGGCCTGGGCGCCGGCGGCGCCCCGCCGGCGCGCGCCGCGCGCGCGGACGCCGTGCGCGGTGGCTGGGGCGTGCGCGACGCGCGCGGCTTCCAGGCGCTCTCGGCGATCGGCATGATCGACAACTCCACCCGCACGGCCCTCCTCACCTTCCTGCCGTTCGTGCTCATGGCCAAGGGGCTGGGCGCCGCCGGCGTGGGCGGCGCCCTCGCGCTCGTCTTCGCCGGCGGGGCCGCGGGGAAGTTCGTGTGCGGGCTCGCCGCGGAGCGGGTCGGGATCATCCGGACGGTGCTGCTCACGGAGGCGGCCACGTGCGTGGGGATCCTGGCCGTCCTGTTCTCGCCGCTGCCCGTCGCCCTGGCGTGCCTGCTGCCCCTGGGCATCGCCCTGAACGGCACGTCGTCGGTGCTCTACGCCACGGTGGCCGATCTCGTCACCGCCGACCGGCGGTCGCGGGCCTACGGCCTCTACTACACGCTCAGCATGGGCGCCTCGGCGCTCGGGCCGACCGTCTACGGCGTGCTGGGCGACGCCGTCGGCGCGCGCGCGACCGTGGCCGTCGTCGCGCTGGTCGTGCTGCTGACGCTCCCGCTCTGCCTGGCGCTCCGCCCGTCCGTGGCCGCTCCTGCCAGCGCCTGACCGGCGCCCGGGCGCCGGAGGCTCTCCCGGGTCCCCTTTTCCGGATTCCCCCCTTGTTGACAGGCGGGATCTCCTGTAACGTTAGCGGCCAACCAGGCAGTCCCATCTCGCGTCAGCCCGAATCTCGGAGGTGCAGCTCGATCGACTGAGTCGTATCGCTTCGGGACCCGGCCCCGCGACCTTCGAACTTTGGAAGGGGACAGTCGCTGAACACGCCCACGGCGCGGACAGCCCTTCGCTCCGGCCCGATCACCGAAGGCGGCGCTCCGTCGCCTGGTGGACTGCGGCCGCCGTGCGTCCCCTCCGCCCCCCATGTCCTGCCCACGAGCGGGCATCGCCCGCCATCGGGGGCCACCGAGACCCATCCGGAGAGGAGAAAGCCCATGCGGACGAGACACGCTCTGATCGGCCTCCTGCTGGGGACGACCGCGCTCCTCGGCTCGACCCTCGTGCTGCCGTCCACCTCCACCGCGGCGGAGCCGAAGCGGGGAGGCACCCTGCGTGTCGCCTACGGCAACAGCATCGCGCACCTCGATTTCCACACCGCGCCGGGCTACGAAATGATGTGGGTCGCCATGAACGTCGGCTGCGGCCTCGTCAACATCACGCCCGACGGGAAGTTCGTGGGGGACGCCGCCGAGTCGTGGGAGGCCTCGCAGGACAACAAGACCTACACCTTCAAGCTCCGGAAGGGCGTCATCTTCCACGACGGCACCCCGGTCGACGCCCAGGCGGTCAAGTTCAGCATCGACCGCCTCATGGACCCCGCGACGAAGTCGGGGATGCGGAGCTTCTACTCGTCGGTCCGGGCGGTGGAGGTGGTCGACCCGCAGACCGTGCAGATTCAGCTGAAGGAGCCCTACGCCTTCCTTCTCCACATGCTCGCCGCCTACCGGACCGGTCTGGTCATCTACTCGCCCACGGCGACCCAGAAGTACAGCCTGGACGACCGGAAGAGGGGCAAGCCCGAGGCGGTGGTCGGCTGCGGGCCGTTCAAGCTGGTCGAGTGGGTCAAGGGCAGCCACCTCGTGATGGACAAGTTCGACAAGTACTACAAGCAGGGGCAGCCGTACCTGGACCGCGTCCACATCCGCGTGATCAAGGACCCGGTCACCCAGATGGCGGCGTTCAAGGCCGGGGAGATCGACTTCATCGCCTCGTTCTCGCCGGAGCACGTCTCGACCCTCAAGGCCCAGAACCCGAACGCCCAGATCCTGACCGGCAAGGAGACGACCCCGCTCAAGGTCGCGATGAAGGTCACCGTGCCGAAAGACGGGAAGCCGATGTCGAAGGAGCGCGTGCCGCACCCGAAGTTCGGCGATCTGCGCGTGCGCAAGGCCCTCGGCTGCTACGGGATGGACCGCAAGGAGATCGTGAAAATCGCTTTCAAGGGCGAGGCCACGCCGTGGGCGGGCATGATCCCGCCAGGCACGATGGACACGGTGGACGTCAACGACAAGTGCCCCTACGACCCGGCCAAGGCCAAGGCCCTGCTCGCCGAGGCCGGCTACGGCCCGTCGAACCCCCTCACCTTCCAGATCATGGCGAACACCGAGAAGTCGGTGTTCAACGTCATCGCCACCGTGGTCAAGGAGCAGATGGCCCGGATCGGCGTGAACGCGAACATCCTGGTGACCGACAAGGTGACCTGGATGAACACGACGCTCCAGGACGCCCCCTGGGACATGTTCGTGGAGGACCTGCTGTCCCTGCTGACGCCGGACAGCAACGGCTACCTCTCGAACTCGTCGTCGTCCTGGGCCCAGGAGCGGCACGGCGATACCCGCGTCGATGAAATCTACGCGCGGTACGCCCGGGAGACGGACCCGGCGAAGCGGAAGGTCATCGCCGCCGAGCTCCAGAACTTCATGCTCGACAACATGTACTGGAACAACGTGTCCGGCTCGCCCTTCTACCAGGTGGCGCAGCCGTGGATGAAGGGTTACACGTACAACGCGGAGTTCGAGGTCCACTACCACACCGTCTGGCTCGACAAGTAACCCACCCACACACGCCGGGGGGTGCCACCGCGCAGGCGGCGGTGGCCCCTCCCGGCGCGGAGTGACGGATGCGAACCTACATCCTCCGACGGCTGCTCCAGATCGTGCCGACCGTGCTGATGATCACCCTGGTGGTGTTCGTCATGATGCAGTCCATCCCCGGCGACCCGGTGGTCGCCCTCCTGGGCGACGCCTACACCGAGGAAGACGCGATCAAGATGCGCGAGCAGTACGGCCTGGACCGGTCGGTCGCGGTCCAGTACCTGATCTGGCTCGGCCGGCTCGTGCAGGGCGACTGGGGCACGTCGGTCCTCAGCGGGCAGCCCGTCCTCAAGGAAGTGCTGATCCGCCTGCCGGTCACGATCGAGCTGATCATCCTCGCCATGGTGGTGGCGCTGATGATCGCCATCCCGGCCGCGATCATCGGCGCCCTGCGCCAGAACCGGTGGCAGGACTACACCGCCACCTCGGCCGCCCTGGTCGGCATCTCGATTCCGGAGTTCTTCCTGGGGGTCCTGCTCCTGCTCCTGTTCTCGTTCGGCCTGAAGGGCCTGCTCCCGAGCTCGGGCTGGGTCTACCTCCCGGGGACCTGTCCCACCATCATCTGCAACTCGGGCGTGTGGGGGAATCTCCAGCACGTGCTGATGCCGGCAATCGCCCTGGGGGTGGCGCGGGCGGCCCTGCTCACCCGGCTCCTCCGCGCCAGCATGCTCGAGGTGATCCGGACCGAGTACGTCACGAGCGCCCGGGCCAAGGGCCTCGGTGAGTGGAAAGTGGTGTTCAAGCACGGGCTGAAGAACGCGCTCATCCCGACGGTGACCGTGATGGGGCTGCAGATCAGCTTCCTGATCGGCGGGGCCATCGTGATCGAGACCCTGTTCGCCCTGCCCGGGCTCGGGACCTTCGGCATCGATGCGATCATCGCCCGCGACTACCCCCAGGTCCAGGGGTTCGCGCTGCTCACGGCGTGCGCCTTCGTCGTCATGAACCTCGTCGTCGACCTCACGTACTCGCTCCTGGATCCGCGGATCCGATACGGAGGGTGAGCGTGGCCCATCACCGCGACGCGAACGACCCGAAGCCCCGGTCCCTCGGCGCCGCCGCGCTGCGCGAGGCCGACTTTCCCATACCCACGGGGGTGCTGCCGGCCGACGCCCGGAGTCGGCGCACGGAATCGCCGACCATGCAGGCGCTGCGCCGGCTCCGCCGGAGCACGACCGCCCTCATCGGGCTCGGCATCGTGGTGGCGCTGCTGCTGGTGGCCGCCCTCGCCGACGTGCTGGCCCCGCAGAGCCCGATCGTCAGTGACCAGACCCAGACGTTCCGGCTCCCGAGCGCCGAGCACCCGATGGGGACGGACCAGCTCGGCCGCGACATGCTGAGCCGCGTGATCCACGGCTCGCGGGTCTCCCTGGCCGTCGGCGTGTCCTCCGTGCTGCTCGCCCTCTTCGTCGGCGTCCCCATGGGCATGATCGCCGGGTTCTACGGCGGGCGGGTGGACACGATCGTGATGCGGGTGATGGATCTGATCCTCGCGTTTCCCGTCTACCTGCTGGCCATCATCATCATGGTGATCTTCACGCCGACGGCGGGCTGGCTCGGCACCATCAAGGTGATCGGCGCCATCGCCATCGTGCGCATTCCGATCTACGCGCGCCTGGTCCGGGGCAGCGTGCTCTCGATCAAGGAGAAGGAGTACATCGAGGCGTGCCGGGCCCTCGGGCAGCGCGGTCCCTCCATCCTCCTGCGCCACGTCCTGCCGAACAGCCTGGCTCCCGTCATCGTGGCCACGACCCTGGGGATCGGCACCGCCATCATCGTGGAGGCGACCCTGTCCTTCCTCGGCCTCGGGACCCAGCCCCCGACGCCGAGCTGGGGATGGGATCTCAAGGCCAACGTGGCCTTCATCCAGGCCAACGCCTGGCTGACGATCTTCCCCGGGCTGGCGATCTTCGTCACCGTGCTCGGGTTCAACCTGTTCGGGGACGGGTTGCGGGACGCCCTCGACCCGCGGCTCAAGTAACCGGCCGGCGCTGCCGGGTCTCCGACCCGGGCGCCGGCGCGCCGCGAACGGAGAGTCGCCACAGCGCCAGCCAGGCGCCGAGTCCCATCGCCGTGAAGGTGACGAGGCTTCCGACGGCGAGGGTGGCCGCGTTGGTGAGGCCCTGGCTGATGTTGCAGCCGTCCCCGAGCAGCGCCGCGCCGCCCATGAGCAGGCCGCCGGCGAAGAGCTTCACGAGGCTCCATCCCGGAGGGAGCTTCCAGCGGAACTCCCCCGCGAGCCAGGCGCCGCCCCCAGCACCGGTCACCACCCCGACGAGCAGGAGCATGCTCCAGGTGATCCGGTTCGGGAACCCCACCATGACGTACGTGAGCCAGTGGCCCGTGTTGGCGCTGAAGGTGATGCCGACCGGCGAGTCGGCGAGGCTCGAGGCCCACCAGCCCGCCGCGATCAGGAGGCCGACGGCGACACCGGTCAGCGGCCACGGCCACCTGCCGGGCGCGGGCGCGGCCCGCGCCCGGAGAAGCCAGAGGCCACCCGCCAGCACCAGCGCTGCGACCGCGATCCACGGGGGCACGCCGATGACGCTCGCGAGCGTGGGGGACGCCCCGTCCACGGAGAGCGTCGGCGCCTGGAGTGTCCGGCGCAGCGGCGCGAGCGCGCCGATCCCCACGACGCTGGCGCCGACGGCGAAGCCGAACAGGACCACGAGGGCGCCGATGGCGCCCTCACCGACGCGGTACCACGTGCTGGCCGCGCATCCACCCGCGAGGACCATGCCGACTCCGAAGAGCAGCCCGCCCAGTCCGTTGGCCAGCCAGCGAAACGGGCGGACAGGAAGCTCCACCACGCCCAGGCCCGACAGCAGGTGGACGCCGACGACGGCCACCAGCAGCGCCAGGATCCAGGCCCGGAGCAGCGTGGCGTCCCCCGCCAGCACGAGGTTCGCCAGCGCCCGGGTCAGACAGAACCCGCCGCGCTGGATGACGTAGCCGAAGAGCGCGCCCAGCGCCAGCGCGGAGGGGACCATGGCCCAGGGGGGCTCGTCCATGCGTGCCTCGATCGGCGATCAGGTGCGCCGCCAGCCCACGACGGGCTCCGATGGCTCGACCGGCTCCTGGCGGTCGAGCACCCGGAAGACGAGGACGAGCACGGCCAGCATGTCGATGGCGCCGCCGGCGCTCCACATGATGACCCCACCCCACCACTGGTCCTCCAGAGCGCTCACCCCGGCTCCGGCGGCCAGCGCGGCGTACGTCGGATACAGCACCCATGGACTCATGGTCAGCAGCAGGCCCAGCACGGCCTCCTGGAAGGCCCCCAGGAGGAGATACGCCATCTGCGCGCCGGGATGGGCGGCCGGACGGAGCCGCGGTGCCGCCCCCAGCAGCGGCCACCAGAAGAGCACGCCGGCGCCGAAGAGGACCACGTGCTCGAGATCGTGCACGAGCCGATCGCCGAGCGCCGCTTCCCAGGCCACGGGGGCGTGCCAGAGCCAGAGCGCCAGCGCGGAGAGCAGCCAGGCCACCGGCATGGCGGTGAGCGCCCGCCACAGCCCCCGCAGGGAGCCGCCCGGACGGAGCGGTGCGCCGCCCCAGAGTCGCGCCGGCCGCGGAAGCCCCCACAGGACGACCGGCAACGGGTTGGCGAGGAGGAGGGCCGGGGCCGCCAGCTTCAGCAGGAGGAGATGCTGGACCTTGTGGGCCGAGAAGCGCGCGTGCGCCCACTGATCCAGCGGAGAGAGGAGCGCGCCGGCGATCGACGCCACGCCCGCCACCGCGGCGGCGAGACGCCAGGGCGGCGCCAGCGCCGGCCGCCGCGTCCGCAGGCGCCACCAGCCGAGCGCGTAGAGGCCGAGGGCGACGGCCAGGGGAGCGGCGACCTCGGGCCGCCATCCGCCGGTCAGGGCGGTGGTCGACTCGGCGAGCGTCGGAAGCGAGCCGGCCGGGTGCGCCATGCCGCAGCGCGCCTCACTTGCGCCAGGTGAGCACCACGACCCAGGCAAAGAAAACCAGCGTGCCCACGAGGAAGATCCCGAACGCCAGCATCTCGATCCCCGGCATCGCGGCTCCCTTCACGGGCCCTGCACGACGACCGCCACGACGTTGAACAGGGCGTCGCTCGCGAGGATGAGGAGATTCAGCACCGCCAGCCCGAGGAGCAGCCAGACCGCCCTCATCGCGCCAGCCCCGGCCCCAGTCCGCCCCAGAACTTGACCAGGTAGTAGACGCCCCAGATGGTGAGCACGGCGTACACGAGCAGCAGCCAGCGGTTGACGAACCCGTGATAGCTACGGATCTCGCCCTGGGCAAACTCCTCGATGTGGCCACGCTCGCGCTCGTGCTCGGCGATCACCCGGTCCCGGTCGGGTCTATCCTCGGCTGTCGTCATGCTCGATGCCCTCGCTCCGCAGTACCTGGTACCTCGCCCCCTCGACGTGGCGGAGCGCCCCTGAGGCCACCCCCCACAGGAACAGGCACAGGGCGGCCAGGCCCATCAGGAGGGAGACGAGGAATTCTCCGATCACGAGATAGATCAGCTCCTGCATCGGCTACCTGCCCTCCCCCACGATCCCCTTGTGGAAACGCACCAGCGCCTTGGCGTCCGTCCGGTCCGGCGCCGCGGGGTCCAGGGCCAGCCGGGAGCTGCGATGGGCTTCCTGGTCGGGCCGGTTGAGTCGCTCGAGGACGTCGGGGGCCAGCTTCAGCCGCTCGCCGGTCAGGGGGTCGTTGAACGCGGAGAAGGACAGCACGAAGTAGCTGATGGCCCAGCGATCCTCCTCGCCCAGCGCATCGGCGAAGGAAGGCATCGGCGTCCCGTCCAGCCCGGTGGTCATGGTCCGGAAGATGTCGCGCACGTCGGCCCCGCCCTTGAACTGGCCCTTCGTGAAGTCGGCGGGCAGGATCGGGAAGCCCAGGTCGTCCTCGAGCTGGTCCGCCGACGGGCCGTCACCCTTTCCGGTATCGCCGTGGCACTGGAAGCACTTGGCCTTGACGTACCACTCCTTGCCCCGGGCCAGCAGCTCCGGCGTGGCCGGCGGGGGCTGACCGATGAGGACGGGCGTCTCCGGCTTCTCCTCCTTCCAGCGCTCGGAGAAGGTCTTGATGAAGGTCAGCACGGCCAGGCGGTCCTTCTCGTGAAGCTCGTGCCAGGTGGGCATGGCCGTGAACCGGACTCCCGTATTGACCGTCCGGAAGAGGTCGCCGTCGGTGGGCAGCGATCCCGACGGCGTCGTCCGGAACTTGAAGGCGCCCACGACGAAGTTGCGGGGCCGGGGGTTGAGGAAGGTCGCCACGGGTCCGTTGCCGTCGCCCTTGACGCCGTGACAGCCCACGCACCGACGCTCGTAGACCTCCCGCCCGCGCGCCTCCAGCTCCTCGGTGCGCGGGATCGACATCACGCTGGCCGAGAGGTTCTGGGGCTCGAAGACGTCCCGCCAGGCCCCCCGGTTCATCCCGAGCTTCTGGATGTAGGCCACGAGCCCGCGGAGCTCCTCGGTGGGCACGACGACCGTCAGGATCTTGCCCTTCCAGGTCTCCAGCGCGTTGTAGGGCTCGGGGAGATTCTCGACGTCCAGCACCGGCGTGCCGTCCGTCTGCTCGGCGAAGGCGAGCCCCTCGGGATTCGGATGGAGCCGGATCGCCCGGTCGGCCCGGCCGCTGAACAGGGCCGCCAGCGCGGGCGAGTCGCCCAGCGCGGCCTGCCCCTCCTTCTCGACGACCGGCACGCGGGCGGTCCGGAACAGCCAGGGGAAGCGCGGCATGATCGAGTCGGGCACCACCATGGTCGGATCCCAGTGGTGGGCGTAGTGCCACTGGTCGGAGTACTTGAGGCCCACGCGCGTGAGGTCGGGGCCGATGCGCCGGGTGGACAGCAGATGGGGCCGGTCGTGCGCGTACTCCCCGACCTGGGAGACCGGCCCCCAGCGGAATTCCTCGCCGGTGACCGGACGCACGAACTGGCTGTGACAGTACCAGCACCCTTCGCGCTGGTAGACGTCGCGGCCCAGCTGCTCCAGCGGCGTGTACGGCGTGGCGTCGTACCAGACCCACTTGACCTGCCCGAGCTCGTTGCGCACGGCGCGGGTGGCGCGCGTCTCCCGCGACTCGGGAATGGCGATCGGCAGGATGCCCTGGACGAAGATGGCCAGCGAGATGAAGAAGAACCCGGCGCCCAGAGCGTAGGTCCTCACCCGTCACACTCGGGCCAGCCGCTCGAGCGGCTGATGGCGGGCCGGCAGGCTCGGCAGGGGCGTGCCGGCCAGGGCGGTCCGCATGAAGTTGTAGACCAGGAGCGACATGCCGACGTCCATCGAGATGCCGGCGAAGGTCCGGATGAGCCAGAAGGGCTTCAGGGTGACCATCGTGTCGACCCACTCGGCGCCCCCGATCAGCATGTAGCCCTGTTGCAGCCCTTGTGAGGAGAGGACCAGCCCCATCGTGGAGATGCCGAGCGTGATGAGCCAGAAGCTCCAGTTCCCGAGCCGGAAGCTCCAGAGGTCGCGGCCCCACAACCGCGGCCACACGTAGATGGCCCCGGCCATCGCCCAGACCACGAAGGTCCCGAACACGGTCAGGTGCGAGTGCGAGATCACGAAGTCCGTGAAATGGGTGGGGCGCTGGATCCACCGAAGGGCTTCCGTCGAGCCCTGGAAGCAGCCGACGAGGTACATGATGGCCCCCATCATCAGGAACTTGGCCGGGAGGTTGCGAGAGAAGCCCTGCCAGTGCCCGATCATGGTCCCGAAGAAGTTCTGGAGCACGGTCCACACCGGGATGATGAGCATCATCGAGGCGACGATGGCGATGGTCTCGGCCCAGTCGGCGATCGGGCTGAAGAGGTAGTGGTGGATCCCCACGAACGGGTAGAAGAACGCCAGCGACCAGAAGCCGATCAGCGAGAGCTTGTGGCTGTAGATCGGAGCCCGCACCGACGCCGGCAGGAAGTAGTAGATCAGCACGTAGCCCGCGGGGGTGATCCAGAGGCCGACCACGTAGTGGATGAACAGCCCGTGCAGCGCCGCGTTGTTGATCCCGGCCGCGGTCCAGTAGGGCCCGACCACGAGGAGCACGAGGTTGATGCTGGTCCAGACCAGCGCCCCGATGAGGTACCAGAGACTCACGTAGAGCTGGCGCTGCACGCGGCGGCCGATGGTCATGAGGTGCTGCAGGGTCAGCAGCCAGACCAGTGCCACCACCACGACCAGGTTGGGCAGGGGGATCTCCCCCGCCTCCCAGCCGCGGTTGGCGCCCAGCACCGAGAAGGCCAGGAAGGTGGCGGCCAGGTTGAGGTTCCAGATCCAGAGCAGCGGATAACCCCAGCGCTCCTTCCACATCGGCACCCCGGCCAGACGCGGGGTCACGTAGTAGATGAGCCCGATGAACAGCGTGGAGAAGGCCCCCCAGATGACGCCGTTGACGTGCACGGGCCGGAGCCGGCCGAAGGTGAGCCACGACTGCTCGCCGAGGAAGGCGGGGTAGTTGAACTTCGTGGAGACGATCACCCCGATGGTCGGTGCGAACATCAGCCAGAAGAAGCCCCAGAGGAGCCATCCCCGGATCAGCCGGGGATCGATGAGCTCGTCGTTCCGGGTTCTCGCAACCTCGTTCATCGGTGTGTCTCCGTCCGCAGCCCGGATCAGGCCAGGGGCAGGTCCCGGCTGGCCTCGAACCGCTCGCCACGACTGCTGGTGACCACCACGCGGAGGGGCCCGCGGTGCCGGGCGCGCACCCGGAAGCCGATGAAGGGGTTGTCGCTGAGCGCCGAGGTCAGCTCGAACCGGCTCAGCGGCTCCGCGCCGTAGCGCACCTCGATCGTCTGCACGTAGAGGGGCTCGGACTCCTGGACGAACCGGCCCTCGCGAAGGGCCAGGCCCGTGCGGCTGGGATGCCGCATGAGGATCTGGACCAGCACGAGGGCGTCCCGGCGGACGAGGCCGCGCTTGAGCAGCTCGGGCACCCGGATGACCGGGGCACCGACCTCCTGGGGGGCCACCCGCGTCGGGGCCGGGCTGGCGCAGCCGCCCACGCCGTCCGGGATGGTGATGGGACGGCTCGCCGACCACCGGCCGTCCCGTGTGCACTCCGCCGTCGCCGTCACCACCGAGCGCCCCGTGTGCATGCGGCACTGGAACGAGAGGTAGACCTGCCCGTTGGCCGGCGAGAGGTGAAACACTCCCTTGGAGGGAACGGGATCGCTCTCGTTCGTGACGTGAATGGTCGTGATGTGATGCGAGGGCTCCATCGGGTGATCCATCCTGATCACGACGGGGACCTTGGCGCCGTCGCCGGCCACGATAGGCACCTCGAGCCGGGGCCGGTGCAGCCGCTCGAGCGGAGAGGCGGCGTCCCGGTCGTCCAGCGCCCCGGAGTGGCGGCGCGGCGCCGCCGCCCCGGCCGGGCGGGGCGTCTCGCCGAGGAGCCAGATCGCCCCGGCGGCGAGGCCCAGGAAGCGGCGTCGCGAGCCGAGCCCATCCGGGCGAGACCGGGCCAGGTCGGGCGGCATTCGCGTGCCCCCGCCCGCCGCCGTCCCGGGCTCGCCCCACCATCGGGTCATCGTCGGGTCACGTCCGCGCCGATCGGCTCAGTGCCGGCCGGTGTCGAGCTTGGAGCCGCGGTTGGCCCAGTAGATGTAGGCTTCCAGGGCCTTCATCGCCGGCCCGTCCGGATCGATCTTGACGCCCTCGTTGGGCTTCTCGATGCACCAGTTGATCATGTCCCGCAGCGTGGCGAACGCGTTCATCTGCTCCTGGAACTTCGGGAACTCGTGCGGATGACTGTCGGAGGCGAAGGGATGGCACATGGCGCACGCCATCCCGGTGTTGGACAGCTTGATGTTCATCTGCTTCTCGGTGTCGGCGTCCCCGTGAAACAGGAGATCGCCGAGCCGGACCTGCTCCATCAGGACCTGCTGGAACGCGTCGAGCTGCTCCTGCGAGTGCTTCGCCTTGTGGGCGAGGGCCGGCGCCGGGCCCCAGAGCGAGCTGGCACCAGCCCCCAGCAGTCCGAGCAGCCCCGCTCCCAGCGCGGCCAGCGCGAGTTTCCCCTTCATGGCTCTTCCCCCGGCTCTCCTAGTAGGGCCACATGCGATCGGCGATCCTGGGATGCAGGATCTGGTTGACGTTGTCCGCCGTGCCGGAATCCACCACGGACTCGGCGAAGACCTCCTTGCGGCCCCACATCACGTACTCGTTCTCGATCCGGCCGGCCGCGCCGGCCGTGAGCTTCGAGTAGCCCACGCCGTCGAAGTGGTCCCCGGGGTCGGCCCGGATCATGGGCTTGGTCAGCGGGGGCACGCCCTGCGGCGCATAGGGCCACGGCCAGGACGTGGCCAGCATCCCGATGGAGCGCATCGAGCCGAGCTCGTTGTACAGCACCTGATGCGTGTGGCCGTGGATGTTGGTGACGTTGCTGAAGGGCTTGAGGATCTCGTTGACCTCCCGCCAGTCGCGCGTCCAGAAGTTCCATGGGGGGTAGTACTCGTAGAGGGGCGTGTGGGTGAAGACCACGAGCGGCCGGTCCTTGGCCCAGCCCGACACCGTCTGCTGGAGCCACTGGCGCTGCTCGTCGCCGACGCCGGCCCAGGGCCCGGCCACGCTGCCGTCCAGCGTGGCCATGTGGCCCATCCGCTCCTTCGGCGACATCTTCTTGGCGGACCAGTAGTCGGGGGCGAACCCCACGGTGTTGAGGCCGATGAAGCGCACGCCGTTGTGGTCGAACGTCCAGGGGGTCTTGCCGAACATCCGTTCCCACTTGGCGCCCATGTCCAGGTACCAGTCGTGCTCACCGGGGATGAAGTGCTTCTTGATGGTGAGCTCCTTGAGGATGTCCGCTCCCAGGTCTATCTCCACGGGATCCCCGAGCTGCGCCAGGTCCCCGCCGAAGATGAGGAAGTCCGCGGGCGGGCTCATGGCCTTGATCTCCTTCACGGCCCGCACCGTCTTGTCCACGAACCGGGTGTTGACGTCCTTGGGGTACAGATGGGTGTCCGAGAGCCAGGCGAACTTGAAGGCGGCCTGCTGGCCGAAGGCCAGGTCGAGCGTGTTGATGACGGGGAACCATCCGACCGAGGCCACGCCGGCCGCGGTGCCGGCCAGGATGGCCTTGTTGATGAACAGCCTTCGAGTGATCGCCAGGGATCCATCCGGGCGCCCGCCCGTGTCGATCTCCATGGCGACCTGCCGCGGGTCGAGGTCGACCTCCCGTGGCTCCATGGCCGCTCCTTTCTCGGCTACTTCTTCTTGGCCAGATCGATGGTGACGGTAGCGGTCTCCTTGGCCTTGACGGTGACGGGCGTCTCCACCTCCTCGGTGTGCTCCTGCCAGGCCACCAGCGTGTACGCTCCCGGCGGCACGTCCTTGATGGTGAACGAGCCATCCTTCCCGGTGACGGCATAGTAGGGGTTGTCGGCCACGTAGACCCAGGCCAGCATCCAGCCGTGGGCGTCGCACTCGACGCGCATGATGCCGGTCTTCTTGATCGGCTTCTTGATGGTCTGGCCCTGGATGGGCAGGGCGACGTTGAAGGCCGTCAGCTTGCCGAAGAAGCCGTGAGTGTTGTGGAGCACGGGATCCGAGTTGTGGATGGCCACGTCGCCCATCCGGATCACCTGGACGTGGGGCAGGAACCGGCAGTCCTTGTTGTCGATCACCGGGGGCTGGGCCGGTTTCTCCCAGGCCTTCCCCCTCTCCACGCCCTTGAGATACACGAAGCTGCCTTCCACCGCCTTGTCCGGGCCCAGCAGGATGCGCGCCTGCTCGCGAATGCCACCGCACACCTCCTTGTCCTTGGTGGGGATGATCTTCCGGGGCGACGGGACCGCTCCGGTGAACGTCACCGTGCCCTTGATGGTCCCCCCATCGGTGACCGAGATCGCCTGATAGCTCGCGGCCGGCCCGCTCGACAGCAGCAGGCCGGTCAGCAGGGTGACGGGTCCGATGAGCCGACGCATGAAGCGGTCTCCTTTTCGACCCGGCCGCCGGCGGCCGGGCACGTCAGAGCTGGTCGTGAGCGCGCGAGCCGGGCGGCAGATCGATGCGGTCCTCGCGCGAATGGCAGACGAGGCACGAGCGGCCGCCGATCTCGGACACCAGCGAGTAGGCGATGCCGTGGGAGGCCCAGACGATGACGTCGTAGCCCTGGTGCGTGACCATCTTGAACTTCGGAGCGGCGTCGATGCCGAGGTCCCGGTATTTCTCGAACGGGATGACGAAGAGGGAGATGTCCCGTCCATCCATCTTGAAATGGAGAGCGGCGACCTCCAGGTCGCCCAGGTTGGCGATTCGCCCGCCGACCAGGTTGAGGTCGTCCCGCGTGAGCGTGGGCAGGTTGACGTTGAAGTTGAGCCGGGCCTTGAACCATTCCTCGGCGGCCCGGGGCGTGACCTCGCTGATGTCGAGGGGGAGGGTGCCGAGGGCCAGCTTGCGGTGCTGCTCGACGGAGGCGGCGGCCAGGTGCACGAGCGGCGATCGGTCCAGCCGCCAGAGCTGCACGCCGTCGGACGTCAGCCCGGTCTGGACCCCGAACCCGGCCAGGAGGCCGGCGACGAACAGCGCGCCGCCGGCCACGAGGTGCCGTCCCCACCGCCAGGCCGGCGCCACCGGCACGGTGTCGAGCATCTGGAGGACCCGAGCCCGCAGCCGCTCGGGCACCGGGTCCGGCCGGAGGGGGGCGATGTACTCGTCGGCGAAGCTCCGCTCCAGGTCCACCAGCCTCTGGCAGCCCCAGCAGCCGGCGAAGTGGTCCTCCAGGAGCGCGCGCTCCTCGTCCGGAAGCTCGCCGTCCAGATACTCGAAGAGACGGGCGCGCGCCTGCTTACAGAGCATGGCCGTTCCGGGCGCGCGCCGAGATCGCCGGGGCCGCCTCCTGGAGCGCGAGCCGGACGAGATTGCGGCCCCGGAAGAGGCGTGACATGACCGTGCCCACCGGTGCGCCGACGACGGTCGCGATCTGCTGGTACGACAGTCCCTCGATCTCGCGCAGCTCGACGACCTCCCGGAGGACGACGGGCAGGCGCCGGATGGCGTCCCGCACCTCCTGCAGGGCCGCCCGCCGCAGCAGGATCTCCTCCGGGTTCAGCGGGACCGGGTAGAGCAGCACGTCCCGGACCGCATCCGCAGCGACCCCCTCCTGGGAATCACGGTCCTCGAGCGGGCGCGCCCGGCGGCGGCGCATACGGTCGATCTCGGCGTTCTTCATGATCGTCAGCATCCAGACCTTGAAGCTCAGCTGAGGCTTGTAGGAGGAGAAGGCTTGCAGGGCCTTGAGGAGCGATTCCTGAAGGAGATCCTCGGCTTCCGCGTCGTTCCGGCTCAGCAGCCGGGCGTACCCGTAGAGCGTGGGCAGATGGCTCAGAGCGAGGTCCTGGAACGCCGATTCGTGCTCCATCAGGTGCCCCGGTGCAAGGCCTCCGTATGAGAGTAGTACGTATCGGCGGGCAGCTTATTCCAGCGGCCCGAGGCTGCGTGGCGGCGGCGACTCAGCGGGGCGCGCGCCCTCCCCCGGGCTGGAGGGAGGCGAGCGTCGCCAGGAGCACCGGGAGGGGCAGGGCGGCCAGGGACGGGAGGTGGAGGTCGGCGGCCGTGAAATCGAGCGCCGCGGTGACCCCGTTGGGCACGGCGACGCAGGGAAGGCCGGCGGCCTTGGCAGCGCGGATGCCGTTCGGGGAGTCCTCGAAGGCCACGGCCTCCGTCGCCGCCACGCCGGCGGCGTCGAGGGCGGCCCGGTACAGGGCGGGGTCGGGCTTCACGCGGGCGACGTCGTCGGAGGTGCGGACGACGTCGAAGTGGGCGAGCAGGCCCAGCCGCTCGAGGTGGCCGCAGACCCAGGCGCGATCCGACGACGAGGCAACGGCCAGCCCGAGGCCCAGGCGCCGGGCCGTGTCCACGTAGTCCCGGACGCCGGGAAGCGCCTCCTGCCGGGCGATCAGCTCGGCCACCCTCGCCGCGCGGCGGGCCCGCACGGCGGCGGCGTCGATGGGCCGCTCCAGCAGCGTCTCGAGGTGACGACACGGATCGAACGTGTCGTCGGTGCCGATGTTCGCGGCCCACAGGCCGGGGTCGAGCGTGCAGCCGTGCTCCGCGTAGATCTCGCACCAGGCCTCGAAGGCGGGCGCCTCCGTGTCGAGGATCAGGCCGTCGAAGTCGAAGACGAGGAGCCGCGTCACGTGAGGTCGAGCGGCCGGGCCCCCTCGCGCTGGTAGGCGTGGCGCGCCAGCACGCCCGGATCGGGATCCGCCCCGAGCCCGGGCCCCGCCGGCGGCGCGACGTGGCCGTCGAGGCAGACGATCGGCTGCTGGAGGAGCGGCGGGTCGAGCCGCCCGGGCGGGAACTCGATCCACGGCACGCCGGGGGTGGCCGCGACCACGTGCAGCGTCGCGGCGAGCCCAGGACCGAAGTAGAACGAGTGCGGGACGAGGGTCACGTTCGCGGCCGCCGCCACCGCTGCCGCCCGCCGCATCTCGATCAGCCCGCCCACCTTCGTGATGCTCGGCTGCACGATGTCGGCGGCACCGGCCTCGACGATCTGCCGGAAGGCGACCGCCGTCGCCTCGTTCTCGCCGCACGCGATCGGCACGCGGACGGCCGCCCGCACGCGGGCGAGGCCCGCGTAGTCCTCGGGAGGCCACACCGGCTCCTCGAGCCACGCCAGATCGTACTTCTCCAGGCGCCGGCCGATCCGGATCGCCGCCTCGACGCTCCAGGGACAGTTGGTGTCCAGCATCAGGGCGACGTCGTCGCCCACCGCCTCCCGCGCGACGGCGACCGATTCCACGTCCGTCTGGTGGAGCTTGATCCCACGGAAGCCCGCGCTCGCCATGGCGGTCGCCGCCCGCCCGACCTCCGACGGCGTCGCGTACCGCAGGAGGCTGGCGTAGGCCGGCACGCGCACGCTGCCGTTCCCGCCCAGCAGCGCCCACACGGGCGCGCCCCGCGCCTTGCCGGCCAGGTCCCACAGGGCGAGCTCGACGCCGCTCACCGCCATCATGGCGAGGCCGCGGCGGCCCCAGATCATGAGCAGCCGCTCCATCCGGTCGAGCAGCGGCTCGATGGCGGTCGGGTCCTGCCCCACGAGGACGGGAGCGAGGGCGTCGTCGACGACGTTGGCCACGGCCAGGGTCGCGCCGTACGCGAAGCACTCGCCCCAGCCGACGAGCCCCTCGTCGGTCGTCACCCGGACCAGGAGCTGGCGGGCGAGCCCGGCGGCCCAGGCCGAGGCGACGGGCGCGGATTCCCGCATCGGGACGGCGAGCGGGACGGCGCGGACGTCGGCGATCTTCATCTCAGAGGTCCCCCAGCCCGTACTCGTCCCACCGGGCGCGCACGCGCGCCTCGTCCTCCGGCGCCGGGCGGACGGTGGGCGGGAACGGCTGGCCGTCCCACTCCGCCCGCCGCTCGAAGGTCCAGTTGCGGGTGGCGTCGATCAGCACCCGGTTCCAGAGCCCGGTGCCCAGCCGCGTGGTGTCCCGGTCGTGCAGCGGCGTGGAGGGATCGATGGGCGAGCCGAAGATGCCCGGGAACACGACCAGCCCCCCGGCGCCGGCGTTGACGCGGTGGGCGATCGCCCAGTCGATCTGCTCGTAGGACGAGATGTCGATGTCGTCGTCGACGACGATCACGTGCTTGTAGCGGTACTGGGCGGCGCTCGAGCCCCACAGCGCGGCCGCGATCTGCTTGGCCTGGCCCTGGTACGCCTTGCGGATCTGCACGCAGATGTTCACCCCGTTGGTGATCGGATGGATGTAGACGTCGCGGACCCCCGGGATGCCGGCGGCGGTGAGGATGTTCCAGGCGATCGCCGCCCGCTGGACCGACGACATGACGCTGTTCTCGCTGTAGGAGCCGGGGAGCGTGCCTTCCAGGCAGCCCTGGAAGATGGGGTCACGCCGGTGCGTGATGGCGGTGATCTGCATCGTGGGCCGGGGCGTCGGCACGTCGGAGACGTAGCCCGTGAACTCGCCGAACGGGCCCTCCGTCTCGTACGTCGCGGGGTCGTCGGAGATGACCCCCTCGATGACGATCTCGGCGGCGGCCGGGACCTCGAGGTCCACCGTCTCGCAGCGCACCAGCTCGGCGGGCTCGCCCCGGTAGGCGCCCATGACGTCCCACTCGCAGACGCCGGCCGGGATCGGCGAGCCGGCGAGGAAGGGCATGATCGGGTCCCACCCGATCACGCAGGCGACCGGCATGGGCTCGCCCCGCTGCGCGTATTTCAGGAAGTGCGCGCCCCAGTGCTGGCCGCCCTTGATGAGCAGGAAGGGCGTCGTGTCCTTGCGCCCGATCATGCCCCGGTAGATGCCGACGTTCATCACCCGCGTGTCGGGATCCCGCGTGACGACGCCCGAGAAGGTGTGGATGTAGCGTCCGCCCTCCCGGAAGTTCCAGCGCGGCACGGGGAACTGCGTCTGGTCGATGGCGGCACCGGTGACGACGACCTCCTTGACGGGTCCCGTCGGCACGATCCGCGGGGCGATCGTCTCGCGGTTCTTGCGCATCACGTGCTGCACCAGCTCGGGGTTCGCGACGTCCCGGGGGAAGCCGAGCGCCATGGCCAGGAGGCGCCGGTCGCCCAGCACCCCCGTGACGAGCTTCGTGCACCGCCCGGTCCGGTAGCCCTTGATGCGCTCGAAGAGGAGCGCCGGCCCCTTCTTCTCCAGCGTCCGGCGGGCGATGGCGCCCAGCTCGCGGTCCCAGTCCACCTCGGCGGTGACGCGGCGGAGCTCGCCTTCCTTCTCCAGCCGCGCGAGCCACTCGCGCAGATCCACGAATCCCATGGGTGACGTCTCCTTGGTCCCCGCGCTCACGGGGGCGACACGACGGGCGGGGCCGTCACGGCGACCCGTCCGCGCTGGGCGAGCCAGACGGCCACGAAGGCGGCGGCGCCGACCACGTCGGCCACCACGCCGGGGAAGATGAGCAGGCAGGCCCCGAGCAGCAGCAGCCCGCGCTCCCACGGCCGCACCGGCGCGCGCAGGTAGCCGATCAGCCCGGCGCCGAGCATGAGGATGCCGAGGGTGGCGGCGACGGTCCGCGCCGTGATGTGCAGCAGGGAGTCGCTCACCAGCAGCAGCGCGGGATCGTACAGGAAGCTGTACGGGATGATGAAGCCGGACAGCGCGAGCATCATGGCCGTCCACTGCGTGCGCCACACGTCGCTGCCCGCGATGGCCGACGTCGCGTAGGTCGAGATGGCCGTCGGCGGCGTGAGGTCGGCGAGGATGCCGAAGTAGAACACGAACATGTGGGCGGCCAGCACGGGCACGCCGAGCTGGGTCAGCGCCGGCGCGGCCATGATGGACGTGATGATGTAGGTCGCCGAGGTCGGCAGCCCCGTCCCGAGGATCAGCGCCGCCACCATGGTGAGCAGGGCGGTGACGAGCAAGCTGCCCCCGGCCAGGCCGACGATGCCCGTGGCGAGCTTCAGCCCGAGCCCGCTGATCGAGACCACGCCCACCACGATGCCGACGGTGGCGGTGGCGAGGGCGACCGGCATGGCGTTCTGGGCGCCGTCCACGAGGACGGTCAGCAGCTTGGCCGGGCCCAGCCGGGTCTGGGCCCGCACCCAGCTCGTCATGACCGCCACCACGAGCGCCCAGAATCCGGCTCGCTCGGCGGTGGAGCCCGAGGCGAGGAACCAGACGAGCACGACCGGGCCGGCCAGGAGGTGGAAGTCGCGCAACAGCACGGCGCCCAGGCGCGGCAGCGCCGCGCGGTCGAGCACGGCCAGCCCGGCCCGGGCGGCCTCGAGGTGGACCATGACGCCGACCGCCACGAAGTAGAGCACGCCGGGGATGGCGGCGGACACGGCGATGGACCAGTACGAGACGCCCAGGGTCTCGGCCATGATGAAGGCCGCCGCCCCCATGACGGGCGGGATCAGCTGCCCGCCCATCGAGGCCGTCGCCTCGACGGCGGCCGCGAACTCGCCACGGTAGCCGGCCCGCTTCATCAGCGGGATGGTGAAGGCGCCCGTCGTCACGGCGTTGGCAATGGCGCTGCCGTTCACCGTGCCGAACAGGCCGCTCGAGATGACGGCGACCTTGGCGGCGCCGCCCCGGGTGGAGCCGGCGACGGCCAGCGCCACGTCGGTGAAGAAGCCGAGCAGCCCCCCGTGGAGCATGACCGAGCCGAACACCACGAACAGGAAGATGAAGCTCGCCGACACCAGGGTCGGGATGCCGAAGACCCCCTCCGTCGTGAGCATCTGGAGGTCCACGAACCGCACGGGCAGCACGCCGCCGTGGGCCAGGAAGCCCGGTAGCCAGGGCCCGGCGAACCCGTAGACGACGAAGGCGAGGGCGAGCACCACGAGCGCCCCCCCGACGTGCCGGCGCGAGGCCTCCAGCAGGAGCAGCATGAAGAGCACGCCCACGCCGACATCGACCAGGCGCGGGTCGTCGACCATCGGCATCCGGGTGACCAGGTGCTGGTTCCAGACCACGTAGTGGGCGCCGCAGGCCAGCGCGAGGAGCGCGCCGGCGCCGTCCCACCAGCGCACGCGGACGGAAGCGCCCGCCGGCGGCGTGAGGAACCCGAGCGCGGTGGCGAAGGCCACGTGCAGGGGCAGCTGGATCATCAGGTCGTACATCCCGCCGTACGCCGTCCAGAGCTGGAACAGGCACCAGACGAGGGCGAGCCACATGCGCGGGCTGCGCAGGTCAGGCACCCCGGCCCTCCCCCGCGCGCGTCATGGCCTCCCAGAGCCGCGCGGGGCTCAGGGGCAGGGCAGTCACGCGGACCCCCAGCGGGGCCAGCGCGTCCTCGACGGCGTTGGCGATGGCGGCCAGCGACGGGATCGCGCCCCCCTCGCCGACCCCCTTGGCCCCCAGCGGCGTCCGTGGCGACGGCGACTCGAGCGAGACCACCTCGAACGGGGGCACGTCGAGCGCGGTCGGCTTGAGGTAGTCCATGAAGGTGGTCGTCAGCAGCTGGCCCTCGGCGTCGTAGACGAACTCCTCGAGGAGCGTGGCGCCGATGCCGTGCGCGGTCGAGCCGTGCACCATGGCCTCGACGATCCGCGGGTTGATCTCCCGGCCGCAGTCGTGGACGATCGCGTACTTCGCGATCCGCACCGCGCCGGTGGCGCGGTCGACCTCCACCGCCGCCACGTGGACCGAGTTGCTGAAGGTGAGCTGGACCGCCACCCGCCGGTCGGCGTCCGGCACGTCGGCGAGCGGGCTCACGTAGTAGTGCCGCGCCTCCAGGCCGCCTGCCATGCCGGGCGGCAAGGCCAGGAGGTCGCGGTAGGCGACGGTGGCGACCTCGGCGACGGTCACCTGCCGGCCCGGCGCGCCGCGGACGCCGAGGACGCCGTCGCGGACCACGACGTCGCCGGGCGCGGCCTCGAGCAGGTGGGCGGCGACGGTGACGAGCTTGTCGCGCACCGCGCGAGCGGCCCCCAGGATGGCGCCGGTGTCGGTGCCCGAGAACTTGTTGGAGAACGAGCCGGAGGAGAACATCCAGGGGTTCTCGTGCGAGTCGAACCAGGGGCTGACGCTCACCGCCGAGGGCGCGACGCCCAGCTCGTCGGCGACGATCTGCGCGATCGCCGTCGGGTACCCCTGGCCGCTCGCCACGTTGCCGGTGGCCACGCGCACGCTGCCGTCGAGCTCCACCCGGACGAGTGCCGCCTCCCCCACCCCGGAGGTCCCGGGCCGGCGGGTCGCCAGCATGTAGGACGACAGGTTGGAGGTGGAGGGCTCGATCGCCGCCGCGATCCCGATCCCGATCAGCCGCCCCTCGGCCCGGGCGGTCGCCTGCGTCCGTCGCAGCCCCTCGTAGCCGGCGAGCGCCAGCGCCCGGCGCAGCGTCTCCGGATAGTCGCCGCTGTCGTAGATGGCGCCCACCGGGGTGCGGTACGGCAGGGCGGACGCCGGGATCAGGTTGGCGGCGCGGAGCGCCGCGGGATCGCGGCCCAGCCGGCGGGCCGCCACGTCGACGATCCGCTCCAGCGCGAAGCACATCGCCGGCTTGCCGATGCCGCGGTTGGCGCCCGACGGGCACTTGGTGGTGAGCACGGCGGCGGCCTCGAAGCGCACCGCCTCGATCCCGTAGCAGCCGATGATGTTCGAGAGCTTGAGCAGGCTGTGCAGCGTGGGGTTCTGGAGGTTGCAGCCCTCGTCGACGACGTCGCGCACGTGGACGGCGAGGAAGCGGCCGTCGGCGTCCAGGGCCAGCGCGATGTCGATCACGCCGTTGGCCGCGTGGCAGAGGGCGGCGAGGCTCTCGCGCCGGTCCTCCACGTACTTGACGGGCCGGCCCGTGGCCCGGGCCAGCATCGCGGCCACGATGAGGTACGGCGCCTTGCGCTTGTTGCCGAAGCCACCGCCGATGTCGGGCGCGATCAGCCGCAGGCGGGACTGCGGGATGCCGAGCGCGGCCGCGACGACGCCGGACGTGAGCCCGGGGCGCTGGTCGTTGCTCCAGATCGTCACGAGCCCGGTCCCCGGCTCCACCTGCGCCATCACCCCGAAGGTCTCGAGCGGCGTCGACACGTAGCGGTGGATCGTGAAGCGCTCGCGCACCACGTGGGCCGCCCGCGCGAACGCGCCCTCGACGTCGCCGTAGGTGAGGACGTCGCGCCAGAGCGCGTTGCTCTCCATCTCCTCGAACAGCCGGGGCGCACCGGGGTCGAGCGCCCGCTCGGGATCGACCACCGCCGGCAGCGGCTCGTACTCCACCCGCACCCGCTCGAGCGCGTCCTCCGCGGTCGCCCGGTCGCGGGCGGCCAGCGCCACCACCGGCTCGCCGACGTAGCGCACCTTGCCGACCGCCAGCGGATAGGTCCGCGGAGGGTTCGGGATCGGGATCAGGGGGCGCAGCGGCTCCATCGCGCCCGCCACGTCCTCGCCGGTGAGCACCGCCGCGACGCCGTCCATGGCGGCGGCCTCGCGCACGTCGACGGCGGCCAGGCGCGCGTGGGCGTGGGGGCTGCGCAGCATCGCGACGTGCAGCAGGTCCGGCAGGCGGAGATCGTCGAGGTACGACGCCCGCCCCCCGAGGAACCGGGGGTCCTCGACGCGCCGCAGGGGCCGGCCGACCCAGCCGTCGGTGGCGGCGTGCAGGGTCACGGCGTGGCGCTCCGCTCCCGCAGCCGGGCCGCCGCCCAGGCGACGGCGGCGACGATGTTCTGGTAGCCGGTGCACATGCAGAGGTTGCCGGCGAGGGCCTCGCGGATCTCGATCTCGGTGGGCGCCGGATTCGTCTCCAGCAGGTGCACGGCCGTCAGCACCATCCCCGGCGTGCAGAACCCGCACTGCAGCCCGTGGCACTCCCAGAACCCCTCCTGAACCGGGTGGAGCCGGTCGCCCTCGGCCAGCCCCTCGATGGTCGTCACCCGCGCGCCGTCGGCCTGGACGGCGAGCGTGAGGCACGCCCGCGCCGGGCGGCCGTCGAGCAGCACGGTGCAGGCGCCGCAGACCCCGTGCTCGCAGCCCGCGTGGGTGCCCGTCAGCGCCCACTCCTCGCGCAGGCAGTCGAGCAGGCTGGTGCGCGCCGCCACCGTCGCCCGGCGCGGGACGTCGTTGACGGTGATGGCGATCGCGTGACGCCCCGCCACGGCGGCCCCGCCCGTCACGCTCACGGGGCGGCCAGGCGCGCCGCCGCCAGGCCGAGGGCGCGGGCCGTCATCGTACGGACGAGATGGCGGCGGTACTCGGCGCTGCCGTGGACGTCGGAGGCGGGCTCGAGGCCGGCATCGGCCACCGCGGCGGCGGCGTCCAGCACGCTCGCGGTCGGCGGCTCGCCGTGCAGGCGCGCCTCGGCGGCACGCGCCCGGTGGCAGCGGTCGGCGCTGCCGAGCACGACGATGCGGCTGGCGGGGCCGAGGCGACCGTCCTGGAGCGCCAGCACGACGGCGGCGCCGGCGAGCGCGAAGTCGCCGTGACGGCGGCTGAACTCGACGAAGGCCCAGCCGCGGCCGGCGCACGCGGGGATCTCGATCTCGGTGAGGATCTCCCCCGGCGCCGCCGCCGTGGCCAGGAAGCCCTGGAAGAAGTCCTCGGCGGCGACCCGGCGGACGCCGTCCGGCCCCGTCAGCGTGAGCGTCGCGTCGAGCGCCAGCGCCGCCGCCGGCACCTCGGCCAGGGGATCGGCGTGGGCGAGGCTGCCGCCGACCGTGCCCCGGAAGCGGATCGCCGGATGGCCGACGTGGGCGAGCGCCGCGGCGAGGAGCGGCGCACGCTCGCGCACCAGCGGGGCCGTCTCCGCATCCGCCTGCCGTGTCATCGCGCCGATCGCCACGCCGTCGCCGGCCGCCCGGACGCCGGCGAGGCCGGTGAGGCGCCGCAGGTCGACGAGGAGCCGCGGGCGCACCAGGCGCAGGTTGAGGAGCGGGATCAGGCTCTGGCCACCGGCGAGGACCCGCCCGTCCTCGCCCGCCGAGGCGAGGACCGCCACCGCCTCCTCGAGGACGGGCGGCGCCACGTAGTCGAAGTCGACGGGCTTCACGGGACGTCTCCCAGGCGGAAGAGCGCGCGCGCCGTGTCCCGGAGGATCGCCGTCTCGGCCGCTGCCCCGAGGCCGGCCGCCTCCACCGCTCCCACGGGGTCGGGATCGCCCACGTCGAACGGGTAGTCGGTCCCGAGCACGATGCGCCCGGCGCCGGCGACCTCGGCGAGGTAGCGCAGCGGCGGCGCCCAGTGCGTGATCGTGTCGTAGTAGAACCACCGGAGCGCGTCCAGCGGGGCGCGGGCGGCGCTCGCCTGCTCGAGTTGGTGGCCGCGCGCGAGCCGGCCCGCCTGGTACGGGAAGAACCCGCCGGCGTGGACGAGGATCACCCGGAGGTCGGGGAAGCGCTCGGCCACGCCGTCGAGGACGAGCGACGCGGCGGCCAGCGTGGTGTCGAGCGGGTAGCCGAGGAGCTGCAGGAACGCGTGCGACGTCAGGCGCTCCTCGCCGGGCACGTGCCAGGGATGGAGGATCACCGGCGCCCGCGTCGCGACGGCCGCCTGCCAGAACGGGTCCAGCTCCGGCCGGGACAGCGGCGCCCCCATCACGTTGGTGCCGATCTGGACGCCGCGCAGGCCGAGGTGCCCCATGGCGTGCTCGAGCTCGCCGGCGGCGGCCTTGCCGTCCTGCAGCGGCACCGTCGCGATCCCGGCGAACGCTCCGGAGCCCTCCTCGCGGAGGGCCGCGGCCAGCGTCTCGTTGAGGAGGCGGCTCCACCGCCGGCCGGCCTCCGGCGAGAGCGCGTAGCCGACCACGTCCATCCACGGGGCGAGGAGCTGCGCGCCCAGCCGGGCGGCGCTCATGCTCCGTCGCCGCTCCGCCAGGTCGAGCAGCTTCGGCGCGAGCGGGCGCGTGTAGCCCGTGCGGGGGAAGAGCAGGCGCACACGGCCCTCGCCCACGGTCTCGACGCCCACCCCGTAGCGGTCCGCGTGCGCGCCGAGCTCGGCGAGCGCCCGGGGCGGCACGAAGTGCGCGTGGACGTCCAGCGGCTCAGGCATCGCCGTGGACGATCTCGCCGCCGACCATGGTGAGCCGCACGGGCATCGCGCCCAGCTCGTCGAGGCCCACGGCGAGCGGGTCGGCCTCGAGCACGGCCAGATCGGCGCGCCGCCCGGGCACGAGGGCGCCCGCCTCGCGCTCGGCGAACGTCAGCCAGGCGCCGCCCTGGGCCAGCGCGCGCAGTCCGTCCAGCCGGCTCAGGCGCTCGCCGGGGCCGAGCACCTCGCCGGACGTCATGTCGCGGCGGCCGACGACGGCGGCCAGGGCCAGCCAGGGATCGGGCGGCTTGTTGTCCGTCGCCAGGGCGACGGGCACGCCCGCGCGCACGAGGCTGCGGTGGGGCATGAGCGTCTCGGCCGCGCCGCCGGCGCGGGCGACCTCCTCGGCGGCCGAGCGCCAGAGGTAGGAGATCGGGTTCGTGGTGACGACGGCGCCCAGGCGCCGGATCCGCGCCACGTCGCGCGCGCTCGCGACGTTGAGGTGCACGAGCACCCAGCGCAGCGCGCGGATCGGCGTCTCGGCGTCGATCGCCTCCCACACGTCCAGCACCTCGGGCAGGCACCGGGTGATGAGCGTGCTCACGCGCAGGCCGTGCCGGGCGGCCAGCCGGGCCTGGGCGTGATAGCTCGCCGCGTCGTTCGCGGACTCGACGAAGCCCGCCCAGCCGGTGTCCGGCTGCGCGGCGTGGAGGATGCGCGCGACCTCCGGGTCGCCGCCCCAGTGCAGGCACAGCCCTCCGACGCGCAGCCGGTCGTCGCCGAGCCCGGCCCCGCCCGCCCACGCCGCCAGGTCGGGGATCGCCCGCTCGGCCGCCGCCGCGCCCTGCCACGTCGCGCTCAGCGCCAGCATGCAGCGCAGGCGCAGCCGCCCGGCCGCGTGCGTCTCGCGGTACACGCGCAGCACCTGGGGCGCGACGCCGTGGCCCTCGTAGACCGCCGTCACCCCGCGTGCCGCGTATCGCCGCTGGGCGTCGGCGAGCGCGCGCATCCGGTCGGCGTGCGTGAACCGGGGCACGGCGCGCAGCAGCGTGTGCTCGAGCACCTGGATGAGGTTGTGCTCGACGAAGAGGCCGGTCGGCTCCCCCGCCGCGTCGCGCACGATGTCGACCCCCTTCGGCGCCGTCGTCTCGCGCGTGACGCCGGCGGCGCGCAGGGCGGCCGAGCTCGCCACGGAGTGGACGGGGGGCTTGTTCCAGTAGCCCCAGATGCCGCGGACGTACGCGGGGCGATCGCCCACGGCGGCGTCGAGGTCGGCGCGGGTGGGCCAGCGCCCCTCCGCGAGGCAGCCGGGGGCGTCCCGGTAGAAGGGCGGGGTGCCGAGGGGCATGGTGACGAGCCACTCGCCGGGCGGGCGGCCGGCCGCCAGCCGCCGGAGGCGGGCCTGCAGGTCGGCGATCGAGCGGCAGCCGGCGAGCGACGGGCAGAGGTGCTTCAGGCCCTCGCGGTCCAGGTGGGCGTGGGCATCGACGAGCCCGGGCACCACGGTGGCCCCGCCCAGGTCGACCACGCGGGTCCGCCGGTCACGCCAGGCGCGCATCTGCCCCCGGCCGCCGACGGCGGCGACACGCCCGCCGGCGACGGCGAGCGCGGGCGCCACCGGCCGCCGGCGGTCGAGCGTGAGGATGCGCCCGTCCTGGAGGATCCAGTCGGCCGCTATTTCATCCACCCCTTCTCGCGGTACGCGCGCTCGGCCCCGGGGTGGAGCGGGATCCCGACGTTCTCGGGCTTCCAGGCGGTCTGGGGATCGAACGCGGCGAGGCCGGCGTGGCCCCGCACGAGGGCGTCCTTGCTCTCGATGATCGTCTTCGTGATCGTGTACGCCACGGGCTCGGGGAGCGCCGTGTTGGTGATGAGCACGGTCGGGAAGCCGACGGTGCTGACCGGCTGCGTCTGCCCCTTGAAGACGTCGGCGGGCATCGTGGCCGGCTGGTACCCGAGCTCCGCGAGCCCCTTCACCCGCTCCGCCTCCACGCTCAGGAACTTCACGTCGGAGAACGTGGCGATCTCGGTGATCGACGGGTGCTTGGGCGTGATGACGGCGATGAGGAGGTCGGCGCGCCCGTCCTTGAAGGCGTCGACGATGATCTTGTAGCCCTGGTGGGCGGCGGCGCCGCCCCACGACTTGAGGTCGTCGTACGAGATGCCGTACTCGCGGAGCAGCTGCTTGGCGCCCAGCTCGCCCAGCGACCCCACGGGCAGGGTGTAGAGGCGGACGGGGAGCTTGCGCTCCTTGATGTCCTTCAGCGAGCTGGCGTCGAGCTTCTTCGACGCGATGGCCACCAGGTAGTAGTCGTCGAGCCCGCCCACGAGGCCCCGGAGGTTCTCGAGCTTGCTATCGTAGGCCTCCTGGCCCTGGGACGCCCACCGGTTCGTCACCGTGAACGACAGCGCCAGCGGCGTCTCGTTCTTGGCCACCAGCTTGGCGTTGCCCACGCCTCCCGAGAAGGGCTTCACGTCGATGTTCGAGCCGGCGGGCAGGGTCTTGCGCAGCAGCTCGGCCATGGTGGCGCCGTAGACGTACCAGGCGGTGCCCTGGCTGAGCGTGGCGAAGGCCAGGTTCACCGGCGCCGACTGGGCGGCGGCGCCGAGCGCGCCCGCGGCCAGCAGCACGACCGCCAGGATCGCGGTGAGGGAGCGTCGTGTCATCGTGGGTCTCCTTTCGAGATCAGCGGGTGGCGAACGCCGGCGCCACCTCGGCCAGGAAGCGCGTGAGCTGCCCGCGCTGGTCCCACGAGGACAGGCGGAGCGCCATGTGGCCCAGCCCGGCGCCGAAGTAGGCGCGCAGCTGCTCGATGCAGTCGGCGGGGCGGCCCGCCACCGTCCACTGCTCGACGAACTGCGGCGTGAACTTCGCGGTGTAGTACGCGTCGAGGAAGGCCTTGGACTCCTCCAGGGCGGCCTGCCGGTCCTCGTTGATGTTGATGTTGTGGTAGAGCGCGCTGCCGAGGGCGGCCGGATCCCGCCCCTCCTCGCGCGCCATCGCCTGCACGCGGCCGAACTGCTCGCGGAATTCCGCGGGGCTCAGCTTGTTGGTCATCCAGCCGTCGGCGAACCGCGCGATCCGGCGGAAGGAGCGCTCCACGACGGCCTCCGAGGCGCTCGCCCCGCCCTTCCAGGTGAGGCCGGTCGGGTTCGAGGCGATCCAGATCGGCACCGGGCGCTGCACGGGCCGCGGCTCGAGCGTCACGGACTCGAACCGGTAGAAGCGGCCTTGGTGGCTCACCTTGGTCTCGTGGAAGAGCCGGCGCAGGATCTCGATTCCCTCCTCGAGCCGCCCCACCCGCTCGCCGGAGGGGATGCCCATGACCGCGTGCTCGGCGGCCTGGGCGGCGTTGGCGTCGCTCGGCCCGCCCAGGCACACCGCGAGCCAGGCCCGCCCCTCGGACAGCACGTCGAGGCTCGCCCACTGCTGGGCGAGGAGCACCGGATGGCGGTGCACGAAGGTGGCCATGCAGCCGACGGCCAGGCGGACCCGGGAGGTCACCGCCGCGAGCGCCGACAGGAGCGCGATGGACTCCAGGCGCGGCTTGGCGAGCAGGCTGTCGCCCACCCAGACGGCGTCGAAGGCGCCCGACGTCTCGCCGGCGGCGGCGAGGTCGAGCAGGTCGCGGGCCGTGAGGGCGCCCAGCACGACGGCCCGGTTGGCCAGGATCAGGCCGAACGACGCCGGCATCCGCTCACCTCCCCCGGTACGTGGGCGGGCGCCGGTCGAGGAACGAGCGCACGCCTTCCTCGTAATCGTGCGTGGAGCGCAGCCAGGCGTACGCCTTGCGCTCCAGCTCCAGCGCGGTCTCCAGCGGCGCCTCGGCGCCGCGGTTGAGCACGGTCTTCAGCGTCCGCATGGCGAGCGGCGCCCGCTCGGCCAGCTCCGTGGCCAGCGCGCGCACCGCCGCATCCAGGCCGTCGTCGGGGACCGCCTGGGTCACGAGCCCCCAGGCCTCCGCGCGCGCGGCCGGGATGCGCTGGCCGGTCATGATGAACAGCTTGGCCCGCGTCATCCCCATCAGCCGGAGCGCGCGCTGGGTGCCGCCGCTGCCGGGGATCATCCCGAGCCGGACCTCGGGGAACGCGAACTCCGAGCGCAGCGTGGCGATGCGGAAGTCGCAGGCGACCGCCAGCTCGAGGCCGGCCCCCATCGTATACCCGTCGATGGCGGCGATCACCGGCTTCCGGCAGCGCTCGGGGGCGCTGCAGGTGTCGCCCCACTGCTCGAGGTCGGCGGGGGCGAGCGTGAGGAACTCGGCCACGTCGCCGCCGGCGCTGAACGCCTTGCCCCCGGCGCCGCGCACGACGACGACCCGGACCGTCTCGTCGGCGTCGAAGCCCTGGAAGAGCGCGGGCAGCTCGCGCCGCATCGCCACCGTCAGCGTGTTCATCTTCGGCTGGCGGTCGATCCAGAGGGTCACTACCGGCCCGTCCTGCTCCACCCGGAGGAACTCGCTCATGCCTCGCTCTCCACGTAATCGCCGTCGCGCAGCAGGCGCCGGAGGATCTTGCCCGACGCGGTCTTGGGGATGTCGCGCACGAGCACGAGGCGCCGCGGCCGCTTGAAGCCCGCGAGGTCGGCGCTCGCGCGACAGTGGGCGTCGAGCGCCTCGAGCGTCAGCCCGGGGCCGGCGGGGACGACGAACGCGACGACCCGCTGCCCCCAGCGCTCGTCCGGCTCCCCGACCACGGCGACGTCGCGCACCAGGGGATGCCGCGCCAGCACCTCCTCCACCTCCACCGGGTGGATGTTCTCGCCGCCGCTGATGATCATGTCGTCGACGCGCCCGGAGACCCAGAGCTCGCCCGCCTCGTCGATCCAGCCCATGTCGCCCGTGAAGTACCAGCCGTCGCGGAGGGCCTTCGCGTCGGCGTCGGGGCGGTTCCAGTAGCCCGCGAACGCCTCCTCGGAGTCCAGGCGCGCGACGATCTCCCCCCGGTCGCCGGCGGCCACGACCTCGTCGGGCCCCACCCGGCGCTCGGTCGACGCCGTCACCACGCGCAGGGCGGAGTGCAGGCCAGGGCGCCCCGCGCAGCCGGGCTTCTCGTGGACGTCGGGGCGGACGGAGAAGGTGTAGATCTCGGTGGAGCCGTAGTGGTTCACGAACGTGCGGGGCCGGAACGCCTTCACGCAGGCCTCTGTGAGCGACGCGAGCATGGGCGCCCCCGCGTAGGCGAGCTTCGTCACCGAGCCGACGGCCGCGGGATCGAACGCGGGCGCGTGGACGAGGTCGTAGAAGAGCGTGGGGATCAGGTAGAGCGCCGTGATGCGCTCGTCGCGGATGCGCTCGAGCGCGCCCGCCGCGCTCCACTCCGGCTGGCAGACGAAGCAGCCGCTCACCGCCACCATGCTGGTCAGCGCGTGGATACCCATCGTGTGGTAGAGGGGCATGACCCCGAGCGTCCGCTCGCCCCCGGCGTAGCCGCACTGCAGCGCGTGCGCGACCGCCCCCGCGTAGTGGTTCCGGTGCGTCCGCGGCACCCCCTTCGGCCGCCCGGTCGTCCCCGACGTGTAGAGAATGAGCGACAGATCCCGCTCGCCGGGCGGCGGGAAGGCGGGGACGGGCTTGGCCGGCTCCTGCATCAGGGCTTCGAAGGGCTGCGTGCCGGACGGGGCGTCGGGGCCGACGAAGACCAGGTGCACGTCGCGGCCGTCGGCGGCGGCGAGGACGGCGGGGGCGGTGTCGGGCTCGAGGAGGACGACGCGGGCGCCGGAGTCGGCGAGGACGTAGCGCATCTCGCCGGCGGCCAGGCGGAAGTTGACGGGCGTCGGGACACCGCCCAGGATCTGCAGCGCCCAGTAGGCGAGCACGTGCTCCAGGCGGTTGCGGAGCGCGACGAGGACCCGATCGCCCCGGCCGACGCCGAGCCGCGCCAGGCCACCCGCGAGCGCGCGGGCGCGGGCGTGGAGGCCGGCGTACGAGAGCCGGCGGCCGCCGTCGACGACGGCGTCGGCGTCGGGCGCGCGGAGGGCTGCGAGCTCGAGCAGCCGGGCGAGCGTCACGGGACGAGCAGGACCTTGCCCTTGTTCTTCCGGTCGAGCACGTGCTGGACCGCGGCCCGGGCGTCGGCGAGCGGGAAGGCCCGGTCGATCACCGGCCGCAGCCGGCCAGCCACCACGTGCTCCAGCACCGTCTTCAGCTCCACGATCGAGCCCAGGTTGGTCCCCACGATGCGGAGGTTCTTGGAGTAGAGGTGCCGGAGGTCGATGCGCCCCCAGTGGGTGTCGTGGGAGCCGATCGAGACCAGGGTGCCGAGCCGGGTGAGCGCCTGGACCGAGCGCTCGAAGGTCTCGCCGCCGATGTGCTCGACGACGACGTCCACGCCGCGCTTACCCGTCCACGCCTTCGTGGCCTCCACGAAGTCCTGCGTCCGGTAGTTCACCACGTGGTCGGCCCCGAGCGACCGCGCGAGCTCCATCTTGTCGTCGCTGCCGACGGTGGCGATGACGCGGGCTCCCGCCAGCCGGGCGA
>JAICGY010000003.1 GCA_025922915.1 Candidatus Methylomirabilota bacterium
GCCGAGCAGCCGGCGATCGCGGCCGGCTGCGCCCGCTGGCTCGTGGCCCAGGCCCGCGGCCGGCGCGAGGAGGCGGCCGATCTGCTGATCGCGCCCGACGTCGGCCCGACGCTGCTCGTGCGGGTGACGCCGGAGACGGTGGCGGCGCCGGAACCGCTCTGGCGCCTGCTGCGCCGCGAGCTGCTCCACGTCGCCGACATGCTCGATCCGGCATTCGGCTACGAGACGGCGCTCCCCCCGGGCGCGGCCGGGCCCGGGCGCGCCGGGGGGATCCGGGAGAGCTACCGGGTGCTGTGGAACGCCTGGGTGGACGGCCGCCTGGTCCGGCGCGGCGCGCTGCCCGCGACGGCCCGGGGCGAGCGCCTCGCCGACTTCCTGCGCGCGTTTCCCCATCTGGGGGCCGGCGCCGAGGCGGCCTTCGACCGTGTCTTCGACGGGGCCCGGCTGACGCACGCCGCGCTCATGGCCGTCGCGGCCGGCGAGCCGGTGGGCGCGCCGACCACCGCCGGACGGTGACGCCGCGGGGAGGGGTCTTGCCGAGCGCGCGGCGGGCGCTCGGGGTCGCGTTCCGCACCGTCCACATCGCGAGCTTCGGCGCGCTGCTCGGCGGGCTGCTCTTCGCGGGCGACCCCGAGCGTCTGGGGCCGTGGCTCCTGGCGACGGCCCTCTCCGGCGGGGCGCTCGTCGCTCTCGAGCTGGCGTCGACGTGCGCCTGGCTCACGACCGTGAAGGGGCTCGTCGTCGTGGTGAAGCTGGCGCTCCTGGCGGCGATCACCATCGTCCCCGAGCACCGGGTGACGATCCTCTTCCTCGTCGTCGTCCTCGCCTCGGTCAGCTCGCACATGCCGGCGCGGTACCGTCACCACCAGCTCGTGGCGGCGTGGCGGGCGCTGGAAGACCCCCGGAGCCGGCTCGGACGGAGCCGGCGTCGGCATCGCGCTACGGTGTGAACGGCTCCTGCCCGGCCGACGGCAGCAGGCCGGGCGACGCGCCCGCCCGCAGCTCGGCGATGAGCTGGTCGAGCCGCGCCGACGTGTCGCGCACGTACTCGTACAGGTGCTTGTGCATGAGGGCGAGCGTCACCGCGTCGCGCAGGGCGCGCGGCCGCCGGCACGCCGTCTCCAGGAGCATCGAGAAGGTCAGCCACGCCCGCCGCGGCGACGCCGCGAGCATGCAGGTCCACAGCACGCGCAGGAAGAGGGCCAGGTCGCCCCGCCCGGCCAGCAGCCGCGTCGAGAGCAGCGCGCCCCGGCCCAGGATCAGCGCCATCGCCCGCCGCCGGTAGCTGGCGTGGTCGTACAGGCGGGTGAGCAGGTGCCGGTAGCCCTCGTAGAGCTGCAGCCGGGACATCCCGCCCGGGACGACGTTGGTGAAGACGAACTGGTCGCCCACGGACTCCGCGATCAGCCGCCCCGCCTTCTGGAGCCGCGCGTGGAGCGGGGTCTTGGGCAGCGCGTTCAGCATGCCCGTCATCGAGATCGGGATCCGCGCCTCCTGGATGAACCGGAAGTGCTCCTCGAAGACGGAGGGGTCGTCGTTGTCGAACCCCACGATCATGCCGGCCATGACCTGGATGCCGGCCGCCTGGATCCGGTGCACGGAGGTCAGCAGATCCTCCCGGGTGTTCTGAACCTTGCCCGACTCCTGCAGGCTCGCCGTCCGCGGCGACTCGATGCCGACGAAGATGGTCGAGAAGTGGGCCTGCTTCATGAGCTCCAGCAGCTCGGCGTCCTGCGCGACGTTGAGGCTCACCTCGGTCATGAACTCCACCGGATAGCCGCGGGCCGCCTGCCATGCCGCCAGCGCCCGGAGGAGGGCCTTGGCCTCCCGCTTGTTGCCGATGAAGTTGTCGTCGACCACGAAGATGTTGGAGACGCCGAGGGCATGAATGGCCTCCACCTCGGCCATCACCTGCGCCACCGACTTCGTGCGCGGGCGCCGCCCGTACATCACGATGATGTCGCAGAACTCGCACGTGAACGGGCAGCCCCGCGCGAACTGTATCGTCATGGTCCGGTAGCGGTCGACCTTGAGCAGGTCGAAGCGGGGCACCGGCGAGTCGAGCATGCTCGGCTTCTCCCCCTCGTGGTACTCGGCCTGCCAGGCGCCCGCGCCGTACTCGCGCAGGAACTGCGCCCAGGTGTGCTCCACCTCGCCCACGAAGAGGACGTCCACCCGCCCGCGCAGCTCCTCGGGGCACAGCGTCGCGAACGGTCCGCCGGCGACGACGAAGCGGCCGCGCCGGCGGAAGGCCGCGGCGAGCTCGAAGATCCGCGGCTTGTGGACGACGTAGCCGGTGATCCCGACGATGTCGGCGTCGGTGTCGAAATCGACCGGTTCCACGTTCTCGTCGCACAGAACGACCTCGTGCCCGACCGGCGTGAGCGCGGCCACCGTCGGCAGGGCGAGGTTGGGGAAGACGCAGCGCTTGCCGAGGCTGGGCAGGACGCGGTCGAAGGTCCAGAACGACTCGGGGTTCCGGGGGGCGATCAGCAGGATCTTGATGACGGGCCTCCTCCGCGGCGTGGTCCGACGCTCGGCGCCACCGGGCGAGCCGGGTATGACCTGCATCATACCCTCGGCCCGGGCCCGACGCGAAATTCGCGGTGGTAGAGTAAGGTCCGCCGCCCGGCGCGCGACGCCGGGCGGCCACGTCCGACTCCCGGAGGCCGCATGACGTACACCGACGTCCTCTACGACAAGCGCGACGGCGTCGCCTGGATCACGATCAACCGGCCCGAGGTGCGCAACGCCTTCCGCACGCGGACCGTCCACGAGCTCACCGACGCCTTCCAGGACGCCCGCTTCGACCCCGCCATCGGCGTGGTGGTCCTGACGGGCGCGGGGGACAAGGCCTTCTGCTCCGGCGGCGACCAGAAGGAGCGCGGCGCCGGCGGCTACTCGGCCGACGGCCAGCGCCCGATGAACGTCGACGCCCTGCACACGGCCATCCGGCACTGTCCCAAGCCCGTCATCGCCATGGTGAACGGGTTCGCCATCGGCGGTGGCCACGTGCTGCACGTGCTCTGCGACCTGTCGATCGCCGCCGACACCGCGGTGTTCGGCCAGACCGGCCCGCGCGTGGGCAGCGTGGACGCCGGGCACGGCACGGGCTACCTGGCCCGGGTCGTGGGGGAGAAGAAGGCGCGCGAGATCTGGTACCTGTGCCGGCAGTACTCGGCGCAGGAGGCGCTGGCCATGGGCCTCGTCAACAAGGTGGTGCCCGCCCGGGATCTGCGGGCCGAGGTCGAGCAGTGGTGCAAGGAGCTGCTCGAGAAGAGCCCGACCGCGCTCGCCCTCGCCAAGCAGTCGTTCAACATCGACTCCGAGCCCCGGGCCGGCGTGGCGGAGTTCGCGTCCACGGCACTCAACCTCTACTACCAGACGCCGGAGGCGATGGAGGGCCGGAACGCGTTCGTCGAGAAGCGGCCGGTCGACTTCAAGAAGTTCCGGGCGTAAGTGGCGACGTTCGACACCGATCTCACCGCCGAGCGGATCCGCGAGTGCACGGCGCGCGGGTTCTGGCGGCAGGAGAGCGTCGAGCTCTACCTCGACCGGTGGGCGACCCGGCGGCCGGACCGGACGGCCATGGTGGACGGGGCGGGCCGGTGCACGTACGCGGAGCTCGCGCGGACCGTGGAGCGGGTCGCGCACGGCCTGGCCGCTCACGGCGTCGAGCGCGGGCGGGCCGTCTCCTGCCAGCTGCCCAACTGGAGCGAGTTCATCGTGGTGCTGCTGGCCGCCGCCCGCCTGGGCGCCGTCGTGAACCCGATCCCGCCCATCTACCGCGCCAGCGAGCTCCGCTTCATGCTGAACCGTCTCGAGTCGTGCGTGGTCGTCATCCCGGGCACCTTCCGGGGATTCGACCACGTCGCGATGCTCGCCGCCCTCCGGCCCGAGCTCCCGCGCGTCGAGCACGTCTTCGTGGCGCGGGGTGAGCCCGGCGAGAGCATGCGGCCGTTCGGCGCGCTCACGGAGACGGTGTGGGAGGCCCGGGCCGGCCGGCGCGGGCTGCCCGGCACTGATCCCGACCAGGTGAACGAGGTCATCTTCACCTCCGGCACCACCGGCGAGCCGAAGGGGGTCATGCACACGCCGAACACGGTGCTCGCCATCGTGCACCCGGTGATCGAGCGGCTGCAGCTCTCCGAGCGCGACGTGATCCTCATGTCGTCGACCTTCGCCCACCAGACGGGCTACCTCTACGGCTACTGCCTGACCCTCGTGCTCGGCGCCACCGGCGTGTGGCTGGACGTCTGGAACCCGACGGCGGCGGCCCGGCTCATCGAGGCCGAGCGCGTGACCTTCACCATGGGGGCCACGCCCTTCCTCCACGACCTGACGTACGTGCCGGCCACCCACGACCTCTCGTCGCTGCGCGTCTTCATTTCGGCGGGGGCGCCGATCCCCCGGCCGCTCGTGCGCGACGCGCGCGCCCGGCTCGGCTGCGCCATCTCGCCCGGCTGGGGAATGACGGAGAACGGCCTGGTGACCTGCAACGGCCTGGGCGACCCGGAGGAGAAGGTCTTCACGACCGACGGCCACCCGGTGCGCGGCATGGAGCTCCGCATCGTCGACGGCGACGGGCAGAGCGTGCCGCCGGGCGGCGAGGGGGAGCTGCTCGTGCGCGGCCCCTCGCAGTTCGTCGGGTACTTCAAGCGGCCCGACTTCACCCGGGAGTCCTACACCGCCGAGGGCTGGTTCCGGACCGGCGACCGCGGCCGCCTCGACGCCGACGGCTACCTCGCGATCACCGGACGCTCCAAGGACCTCATCATCCGGGGGGGCGAGAACATCCCGGTCGCGGAGATCGAGAACGTCCTCTTCACGCACCCCAAGATCGCGGGCGTGGCCGTGGTGGGGATGCCGGACGCGCGGCTCGGCGAGCGCGCCTGCGCCTGCGTCGTCCCGAAGCCCGGCGAGTCGCTCACGCTGGCCGAGCTGGTGGCGTGGCTCGAGGGCCGGCAGCTGGCGCGCCAGAAGTTCCCCGAGCGCCTGGAGCTCGTGGCCGAGTTCCCGATGACCCCGAGCGGCAAGGTCCAGAAGTTCCGCCTCCGCGAGCTCGTCGCCGACCGGCTGGTGGCGGAGCGGGCGCCGCGGGCCTGAGCGGTGGCGCCCTGGTACTCGCTGGCCGGACGGGTCGCCCTCGTGACCGGCGCCAGCCGCGGGCTCGGCGCCGCCACCGCGGCCGCGCTGGCCGAGGCGGGCGCGGCGGTGGGCTGCGCGGCGCGGACGGTGGACGGCGTCGAGGCCACCGCGAAGGGGATCCGCGAGCGCGGCGGCCGGGCGCACGCCGTCGCGCTCGACGTGACCCGCGCCGACCAGGTGGCCGCGACCGTGCGCGCCGTCGAGCAGGCGCTCGGTCCCGTCGACATCCTGGTCAACAACGCCGGCATCACGCTCGAGAAGAAGACCGTCGACGTCACCGACGCCGAGTGGGAGCGCGTGCTGACCACGAACCTCACGTCGATGTTCCGCCTGGCCCGGGCGGTGGCGCCGGGAATGCTGGAGCGCCGGCGGGGCAAGATCATCAACGTCGGGTCCATGTACGGGGTGATCGGCGTCGCCCGCTACGCCGCCTACTGCGCGAGCAAGGCGGGGGTCGACGGCCTGACCCGCAGCCTCGCCGTCGAGTGGGCCCGGCACGGCGTGCAGGTCAACTGCGTGGCCCCGGGCTACGTCAACACGGAGATCTCGCGGCCGGCGCTGGCCGACCCGCGGACGCGCGAGCTCTTCCTGTCGAAGATCCCCGCGCGTCGCATCGGCGAGCCCGAGGACGTGGGGCCGCTCGTCGTCTACCTGGCCTCCCCGGCCTCCGACCACATGACCGGGCAGACGCTCTACCTCGACGGCGGCCAGACGATCGCCTGGTGACCGCCCCGGATCCACCACGAGAGGAGATCGCGCGATGGAGCTGAACCTGGCCGGCAAGAGCGTGATCGTCACGGGCGGCGGCTCGAACATCGGGCGCGCCATCAGCCTCGCGTTCGCCCGCGAGGGCTGCCGGGTCACCATCGCCGAGATCGACGAGGCGCAGGGCCGGAAGGTGGCGGGGGAGGCCGAGAAGCAGGGGGCGCCGGCGGCGGTCGCCGTCCGCACCGACGTGACGCGCTGGGAATCGGTGCAGGCGATGGTGAAGGGCGTGGAGGGCCGCTTCGGCGGCGTGGACGTGCTCGTGAACAACGTCGGCTGGACGCTCGACCGGCTCTTCGTGGAGAAGACGCGCGAGGAGTGGGAGAAGGAGATCCAGCTGAACCTGTGGGGGATGATCAACTGCACGCGCGCCGTGCTCGACGGCATGATCGCCCGGCAGGCCGGCGCCATCGTCAGCATGGGGTCCGACGCCGGGCGCATGGGCGAGTTCCGCGAGGGCGTCTACGCCGCGTGCAAGGCCGGTGTCATCGCGCTCAGCAAGAGCCTGGCGCGCGAGGTCGGACGGTACGGGATCCGCCTCAACGTCGTGTGCCCGGGAATGACGATGCCGGAGTCCGACGAGGAGATCAGCGGGCTCAGCATGTGGGCGGCCGACGTCAACCGGCAGTGGCAGACGCCGGAGATGAAGGCGCGCATCGCCAAGGTGTACCCCCTGCGCCGGGTCGCGCGCCCGGGAGACATCACCGGCGCCGTCGTGTTCCTGGCCTCCGACGCGGCGGGGTTCATCACGGGGCAGACGCTCTCGGTGAGCGGCGGCTACACGATGATGTGAGGCCGGACAGGAGAGGCCAATGGAGCTCAGTGCCGTGACGTACAGCGCCAAGGACGGGGTGGCCCGGATCGGGCTCGCGCGCCCCGACCACCTCAACGCGATCAGCCCCGCGCTGCTGGAGGATCTTGACCGCGTGTGCGAGGCCGTCGAGCGCGACCCCGGCGTCCGCGTGGTCACGCTCACGGCCGCCGGGCGGGCCTTCTGCGCGGGGGCCGACCTCAAGACGGTCCGGGAGCTGTCGCCCGATCCGGCGCGCTGGGCCGTCTTCATGCGGCTCTGGCACCGGGTGTTCAACCGGGTCGAGGCGCTGCCGGTGCCCGTCATCGCGGGCGTGCACGGCCTGGCCCTGGCCGGCGGCCTGGAGCTGGTCCTGGTCGCCGACCTCGTCGTGGCCGACGAGGCCGCGCGGCTCGGCGACCAGCACGCCAACTTCGGCCTCGTGGCGGGGGGTGGCGGTAGCCAGCGGCTGCCGCGGCTGATCGGTGCCCGCCGGGCCAAGGAGCTCATGCTGCTGGGCGGCTGGCTGAGCGCGGGCGAGGCGCTGGCGTGGGGCCTCGTCAACCGCGTCGTCCCGACCGGGACGGTGAACGCTGCGGTGGAGGAGATGGCCGCGCGCCTGGCCGCCCTGAGCGGCTCGGCGAGCCGCACGGTGAAGGCGCTGGTCAACCGCGCCGTCGACACGGACCTCACGAGCGGCCTCGAGATGGAGCTGCACCTGGTGGCCGCCCACATGCGCACCGCCGACGCCGCCGAGGGGCTCGCCGCCTTCGCCGAGAAGCGCAAGCCCGTGTTCACGACGTCGTAGCCGAGGCGAGGATGGACCTGGCATTCAGCCCCGAGCAGGAAGAGCTGATCCGGACGCTGCGGAGCTTCGCCCGCAAGGAGCTGGCGCCGCACTCCGGGACGTGGGACCGGAGCGGGCAGTTTCCGCGGGAGGCCTGGCGCCAGATGGGCGAGCTCGGCCTGCTCGGCCTCCGGACGCCCGCGGCCTACGGCGGGCAGGAGGCGGATTACCTGACGTTCGGCATCGCCATGGCGGAGATCGGGCGCGGAGACTTCAGCTGCACCTACGGCATCCAGCTCGCCGGGCTGGCGGGCGAGATCCTCGGCCGGAACGGGACCGAGGAGATCAAGACCCGCTGGCTGCCGCCCACCGCGCGCGGCGAGACCGTCATCGCGCTGGCGCTGACCGAGCCCGGCGTGGGCTCCGACGCGGCCAGCCTCGCGTGCCGGGCGGAGCGCGACGGCGACGCGTACCTCATCACCGGGGAGAAGTCCGGCATCAGCCTCGGCATGGTGGCCGAGGCCGCGATCGTCTTCGCGCGGACCGATCCGGCCGGCCGCGCGCGCGGCGTGACCGCCTTTCTCGTCCCGCTCGACCTGCCCGGCGTCTCTCGCAGCCCGCTCCGCGACATGGGCAGCCGCGCCATCGCGCGCGCGGTGCTGACGTTCGACCGCGTGCGCGTGGACGCCTCGCACCGGCTCGGACCGGAAGGCACCGGGTTCTACCAGGTCATGCAGGGCTTCGACTACAACCGCGTCGGCATCGCCCTGGCCAGCCTGGGGGCCGCGCAGGTGTCGGTCGAGGAGACGATGGCCTACGTCAAGGAGCGCCAGGCGTTCGGCCGGTCGCTCGCGAGCTTCGAGGGCGTCTCCTTCGCCATCGCCGAGGCCGCCACGCACCTCGAGGCCTGCCGGTGGCTCTGCTACCGCGCGCTCTGGCTGGCCGACCAGGGCCAGCCCTACACCAAGGAATCGGCCATGACCAAGTGGTGGGGGCCCCGGCTCGCCGTCGAGACCATCCACCAGTGCCTGCTGCTCCACGGCCACTACGGCTACACCGACGAGCTGCCCTTCGAGCAGCGGATGCGTGACGTCATCGGCCTCGAGATCGGCGACGGGACGGCCGAGGTCATGAAGCTGGTCGTCGCCCGCCAGCTGCTGGGCCGCGATCGGCTCTGATCGGCGCGCTACGGCGCGCCCGCCTCGGCCAGCGTCAGGAGGAACGCACAGTCCGCCAGCGCCTCGCCCGCGTGCGCCAGACCCGGCTCCATCGTCACGACCTCTCCCGGGCCCAGCGCGAGCGCCCGGTCCCCCACGCGCAGCATCATGCGGCCCGCGAGCACCTGCAGCGCGGCGGCGGTGGGGGCGTGGTGCTCGCGGAGGACGGCGCCCTGACGGAGGGCCGTGAGCACGAGCCGGAGCCCCGCGCGCTTCGTCAGCGTGATGACATTGCGGTCCCCGTCGCGCCAGGCCGGCTCGCCCCTGAGGCGCTCGACCTCCTCGGAGAGACGAAGGTGAACGAAGGGCCCGCCTTCGGGCCGATCGGGGCGAGGCTGCCACGTCGAGCTCATGTCACCGTCCTCCTGTCCGGGCGTGGACCGCCCCGGCTCTCGGCTTCTGGAATACTGCGGATGCCCGCGGGCCGCCAGGAGTCGTGGAACCCGGGACCGGATCGCCGGACAGGAGAACGCATGGAGCCACCCGTCTATCGCCCGTTCGCGCTGCTCGCGTTCGCGGCGATGCTCGGCGCCGGCACGCCGCTCGGCGTCGCGATGCTGGCGTGGCTGTACCTCGGCGGCCCCGCCGTGCGGATGGAGCTCGTGCTCCTCCACGCCCACGTCCAGACCTTCGGCTTCTTCGCCACGCTGATCCCGGGCGTGGCGCCGCACCTGCTGGCGCGCTTCACCGGGCGCCCGCTCCAGCCGGGCCACGTTCACGCGTGGCTCGCCGCCGGTCTCGGCGGGGCGCTCGCGCTCCGGATCCTGGGGGCCGCCGCCGAGCGTCCGCTCGCCACGCTGGCGGCCGCGAGCGTGCAGGCGGTCGCCTTCGGTCTCTTCGGTCTCCGCGTGTGGCGGGCGCTCGACCCACCGCCACTGGCGCCGCTGCGGCTCCACCTGACGCTGGCGACGGCCTGGCTGGCCGCCGCCTGTGGCGTGGAGGCCGGGCTGCGCGCGACCGCCCTGGCCGCGGGCCTCGCGCTTCCCGACGTGGGCGCGCTGCGCGCCGTGAACGCGATGGGAATCTTCGGCGGCATCGCGGGCTGGATCCTCGGCGTCCTGCTGCGGGCGGGGCCGATGTTCGTCGCGGACTGGCGCCTCCCGGGCGCGCTGGTGCGGGCGGTGCCGCTCCTCCTCGCCGGCGCCGTCGTGCTGGCGGTGGTCGGGGAGGCGGGGGCGCTCGCGTCCGGCGAGATCGCGGCGCGGGCCGGGGACGCGCTCGCGCTCGTCGCGATCGGGGCGGTCATGGCGGCGGGCGGCGCGTTCCGGCGTCCCGGCCCCTCGCTGCCGATGCTGTCGCGGAGCCCCGCCGAAGCGCGCCTGTTCCGGCTCGCCGCCGGCGCGGTGCCGGTCGCCGTCGCGGGGGCCGCGCTCGCGATGGGGCTCGCCGCCCGCGGCGTGCCGACGCACGTCGTGGCCGACGCCGTCCGTCACCTGCTGACGGTCGGGGTCCTCACCACCGTCGTCGTGGCCATGGCGTTCCGGCTGATCCCCGTCCTCGAGCAGCGGCCGCTGCCGTGGCCGGCCGCGCGCGCGGCGGCGTTCTGGCTGCTGCTCGCCGCCGTCGTCCTGCGCAGTGCGGAGGTGCTGGTGAGCGGCGGCCTCGTGGCGCTGGCGCCCGCCGTCGCGCTGTCCGGGATCCTCGCGTGGCTCGCCGTCGCCGGCGTCGCCGTCAACCTCGTGGCCGCGATCGTCAGCGCGGCCCGCCCGGAGCGCCCACGGCGTGCCACGCCGCCGGGCCCCCCGTGACGTCCGCGGCCGGCGATGGCCAGGCGCAGCCCGGATCCTCGGCCAGCACGTCGCCGGTCGCCGCGAACGCCCGGGCCCGGCTGCCGCCGCAGCGCTCGCGGTACTCGCAGCGGCCGCACCGCCCCCCCAGCCGAGCGGGATCGCGCAGCGCCCGGAACACGGGACTGTCGCGGTAGACGGCGACGAGGTCGTCGCGGCGGACGTTGCCGGCGGCCAGGGGCAGGAACCCGCTCGGGCAGATCTCGCCCCGGTGGTCGACGAAGAGGAAGCCGTTGCCGTCGGTGACGGCGCGCCCGGCGCGGCCCACGAAGTCCGGTCGCGTGCGGCCGGCCGGCAAAGGGGGCGTCGCGCGGCCCGCGAGCACGCGGTGATAGTGCGGGGCCTCGGTCGTCTTCACGCCGAACGGGACGCGGCGCGCCAGGTCGGCCGCCCACTCGAGGACGTCCTCGATCTCGGTGGCGGCGAGCGCGGCGCTCACCTGTCCCCGGCCCACCGGGCTGAGGAAGAAGAGCGCCCACAGCACGACCCCGGCCTCCTCGACCTGGCGCGCCAGCGCCGGCAGCTCGCCCACCGTGCGGCGACACACCGTGGTGTTGATCTGGAGCGGGAGCCCGAGCGCGCGCGCCCGCTCGAGGATGCGCAGCGTGTGGCGATGGGAGCCGCGCACGCCGCGGAAGGCGTCGTGTGCCGCCTCGGTGGCGCCGTCGAGGCTGACGGCGAGCCGGGCCAGCCCGGCGTCCCGCAGCGCGCGGAGGCGGTCCCCGGTGGCCGCCGCGGTGCCGCTCGGCGTGAGGGAGACGCTGAGACCGCGGCCCGTCCCGTGGGCGACCAGCTCCACGATGTCCGGCCGTCGCAGGGGATCGCCGCCGGTCAGCACGAGCAGGGGGGGCGGGTCGCCGAAGGCGCGGACGCGATCCATCAGCTGGCGGCCCTCGGCGGTGGTCAGCTCCTCGGGGTCCCGCCGGGGAATCGCGTCGGCACGGCAGTGGACGCAGGCGAGCGCGCATGCGCGCGTCGTCTCCCAGATCGCGATGAACGGGGCCCGGTCGAACGCGCTCATGGCATGGAGACCCTCCTGCCGCGATGGTAGGCGTGCCCGGCGCCGCTCCCATATGACCGGCGTCATGGTCCCGGCGGCGGGCCGGCCGGGGCGCTAGCCGCGCAGGGCCAGGCCGAGGGCGACGATCGCCAGGACGAGGAGGACGTTGACCCGGGCCACCCAGGAGGCGCGGAGGCGTGCCGCCGGGTCGGCGCCCGGCCGGCCGGCGCGCGGGCCGAGGACGAAGTCGTGGAACGCGCTCAGGACGACGGCGAGGATCACCAGCCCGGCCTTCGCCTGGAAGCGCGCCGTCCAGAGCAGCTCCGGGCGCAGCCAGAGGTTGCCGAGCCCGGTCGCCACCAGCAGGCCGATCGCGATCCAGCCCACCGTCCTGAACCGCGTGCCGAGATCGCCGACCAGGCGGGTCCGGAGCGCCGCGTCGGGCAGGCGGCGCGCGACCGGGACCAGGACGAGGGCGATGAAGAGCATGCCTCCCAGCCAGGTGACGGCGGCGAGGACGTGGACGTAGCGGAGCGCCAGGGAGAGGCTCACCGGGCGAGGATATCAATGGAGGTTGAACCTTTGCCCGGCTGGACGGAGAATCCGTCCGCACCATGCCGGCTGAGGCCTCCCGCTGGGATCGACGGCTCCTGCGCCTGGTCACGGGGACCCGGTTCCTCGTCACCGTCGGCGTCCTGGTGGTGCTCGCCGTGGCCTACACGCTCGCCGGCTTCTTCCTCGTGCCCCGGCTGATCGCCACCTCCGTGCCGCGCTACGCGCAGGAGCAGCTCGGGCGGCAGGCGGAGATCGGCGAGGTCCGGTTCAACCCCCTGCTCTTCAAGCTGGAGCTGAAGCGCTTCCGGCTGCGGGAGGCGGACGGGCGGCCCCTCCTCGGCTTCGAGCGCCTCTTCGTCGACTTCCAGCTCTCGAGCCTCTTCCGCGCGGCGTGGACCTTCGCCGAGATCCGGCTGGAGGCGCCCCGGCTGGACGTGGTCCTGGCGCCGGACGGGCGGCTGAACCTGGCGGCGCTCCTGGACACCTTCGGCACGGGCGAGACCGAGCCGTCGTCCGAGCCGGCGGCCCCGCGGCGCGTGCTGCTGCAGCATGCGGCGGTGCAGGGAGGCGTGCTGTCCTTCACCGATCTCTCGGGCCGTGCGCCCCAGACGGCGACGGTGGAGCCGATCGACGTGGACCTCCGGAACATCACGACCCTGCCCGAGCGCCGCGGTCCCTACGCGATCTCCGCGACACTGGCCGGCGGGGGCACCGTAGGGTGGGAGGGCGAGGTGTCGCTCTTCCCGCTCGGCTCCACGGGCCGCTTCGGACTGCGCGGCTTTCCGCTCGTCACCGCCTGGCGCTTCGTGCAGGAGGATATCGCGCTCGCCGAGCCGGGCGGTCGCCTCGACGCGGACGTGCGCTACGCGTTCGCGCATCGTGCTGGCGCCACGTCGCTCGACGTGGAGGGCCTCGACGCGACGGTCACGGGGCTCGCCCTCGCGCAGCGCGCGGACGGCGCGCCGCTCCTCTCCCTGGCGAGCATCCGCGTGGCGAACGGCCGGGGCGACCTCGTGGCACGCGAGCTCACGATCCCGGAGATCTCCCTGAGCCGGGGCCGGCTCGCCGCGACCGTGGGCCGGGACGGCACCGTGAACTGGCAGAGCCTGGCGACCACCCCGCCGGCGGCGGCCGCCGCCCCGCCGGCCGCCGAGCCTCCGGCCGGCCGCGCCCCCGCGCCGGTGGCGGCGCTCCCCGAGTCGCGTCCCTGGCGCGTCGCCGTCGAGAAGGTCCGGATCGAGGAGGTCGCCCTGTCGCTGATCGACCAGAGCCGGGCCGCTCCGCTCGCGATCGACGTCGCCGGCGTGACCCTGGGTTTCTCCGCGCGCGTGGAGACCGGCTCCGCCGGCCTGACGGGCACCGTGGGGGACATGGGGCTCACGCTCGCGCGCGTGGCCGTACGCGAAGCGGCCGCGAAGAGATCGCCGCTGCTCTCGCTGGAGGAGATCGCAGTGGAGGGCGGCCGCCTCGACCTGGGAGGCCGGCGGGTCGAGGTGTCCCGGCTCGCGGTGACGGGTGGGACGACGACGCTCGTGCGGACAGCCGATGGCTCGCTCCCGCTCGTCACGATGCTGGGACCGGCGGACCCGGGCAAGCCCGCCCGTCCTGCCCCGCCGGCGCGCGCCCGGCCCGCCCCGGCGCCGACGGCCAAGCCGTGGACGGTCGCGGTGGGGAAGGTCGAGGTCGCCGATCATCGCGTCTCCGTCACCGACCGCAGCGTCACCCCCGCCGTCCAGCTCGAGATCGACCGGATCCGGGCCAGTGTCCGGGACGTTCGCAGCGACGGCACGAAGCCCTTCCCCTTCGATGCGAGCCTCCGCATCGCGAAGGAGGGCCGCTTCACCGCCCGGGGCCACGTGGCGCCGGACGGCCGCGCGGCCGACGCCGCGCTGAGCCTCGCCCGGCTCGCCCTCGCGCCGGCCCAGCCGTACCTCGCCCGGACCGCCGCCGTCGAGCTGCGCTCCGGCGCGGTGTCCACCCGCGGGCGGCTGACCTACCGGGCCGGCCGCGAGCGCGCCGCCGTCACCTACACCGGCGCGGTCGACGTCGACGGCGTGCTCGTGGTCGAGGCCGCCACGGGAGACCCCGTGGTGGCCTGGAAGTCGCTGCACGCCGACACGCTCCGGTTCGGGCTCGCCCCCGACCGGCTGGAGATCGCCGAGGTGCGATTGACCGAGCTCGACGGCCGGCTGGTGATATTCCAGGACAAGAGCCTCAGCCTCGCGCGGCTCATGATCTCGCCCGGGACGCCGTCCCCGGGCGCCGCGGCCGCAACGGACCCGGCGCCGCCCGCCGCGGCCGGTTCCCTTCCCGCGGCCGGCCCACCGCCGGCGGCCGCGGGCGAGGCGGCCGGCTTCCCCGTGGTCGTCGAGCGCGTCCGGATCGACGCGAGCGCGATGGACTTCGCCGATCTGAGCCTGGTCCTGCCTTTCGCGACCCGCATCCACGGGCTGAGCGGGGTCGTGGTCGGCCTCGGCTCGGACACGGCCAGCCGCGCCACGGTGAAGCTGGGCGGCCGGGTGGACGAGTTCGGGCTGGTCACGATCGACGGCGCCCTCAGCGCGTTCCACCCCAAGGCTTTCACCGACCTCGCGGTGATCTTCCGCAACGTCCCCATGTCCACGCTGACGCCCTACAGCGCCACGTTCGCGGGCCGGCGCATCCGCGCCGGCACCATGGACCTCGACCTCCGGTACAAGATCGACGAGAGCGCCCTCGAGGGCGAAAACAAGGTCGTCCTGCAGCAGCTGCAGCTGGGCGAGCGCGTGGAGAGCCCGGGCGCGATGCGGCTGCCCCTGGACCTGGCCATCGCCATCCTGAGCGACGCGGAGGGGCGGATCGACATCGCGCTCCCGGTGCGGGGCAACGTCGATCACCCGGAGTTCAGCTACGTCCATCTCATCTGGCAGGCGCTGGTCACCGTGATCACCAAGGTCGTGACTTCCCCGTTCCGGGCGCTGGCCGGGCTGGTGGGCGGCGACGCCGAGCGCCTGCAGGCCATCACCTTCGATGCGGGTAGCGACACGGTCCTGCCCCCGGAGCGCGAGAAGCTGCGGCGAGTGGCCGAGCTGCTCGCCAAGCGCCCGCGGCTCGCGCTCACGGTGCACGGCGCCTACGACACGAAGGTGGACGGAGAGGCCCTGCGCTCGCTCCGCATGCGCCAGGAGGTGGCCCGGCGCCTCGAAGTGAAGCTGAAGCCGGGCGAGGACCCCGGGCCGGTGGCCTTCGACAGCGCCAAGACCCAGCGCGCGCTGGAGGCGATGCTCACCGAGCGCGGTGGCGCGAAGGCCGTGGAGGAGTTCCGGGCGGGCTACGAGAAGAGCACCGGGAGGAAGGTCCAGCGCGTGAACCCCGTCCTGGCCGTGGTGGGGCGCGGCAGCCCCGACGTCGCCTTCTACCAGGCGCTGTTCCGGCGGCTCGTGGAGGCCGCCCCGCTCGGCGAGGCCGAGCTGACCGCGCTCGGCCGGCGCCGGGGGGAGGCCGTCGCCCGCGTGCTGCGGGAGGAGGCGGCGACGGCGGCGCCGCGGGTGCAGGTGGGCGACACCGAGGCCGCCCGCCAGGCCGAGCGCGACTCCGTCTCCACGCGCCTCGAGCTCGGCGCCGCCGGGTCGTGACGGGCCCGATGGCGTCGCTCCGTCGTCTCGCTCTCGTCGGTGTCGCGGTCCCTCTGCCGCCCGTACAGATAGCCGGCGCCGAGCGTGATCCGGTCTCGCTCGCCCCGCCTGACCGCGCCGGCGGCGATACCGATCGTCGCCGTCTCGGAGTTGCCGGTCGTGAACAGCCCGTTCGCGGACACGGACCCCGTCCACTTGACCGGTGACGGGTTGACCTGGGTCACGTCCCGGAGCGCCACCGCCTGCGGCGCGCCTCCGGGCACGGGGACCAGCCGGATGCTGCCCGCGGGCCCGGACATCACCGGCGACGTGATGACCGTCTTGTCGCCGAGGCGGACGGCGACGGGCGCGTCGGTGGCGAACGTCTTCACCCTGGCGAGGTCGATCGTGACGGTGCCGGCGCTCTCGGTCTTCATCGTGAGCTTGCCCTGGGCCGCCTCGACGATCGTGCCCGTCAGGCGGTCACCGTTGAGGAACACGACCTCGTCCGCTGACGCGACGCTCGTCACGGCGAGCGAGAACCCCAGCCCGGCCACGATCGACATCACACGACAGGCTCGTCCCATGGAGGCCTCCCGACCCGAGAGAAGTGTGCACGCCGGTCGGTAGACTACCGGGTTTGCGGCCGGGCGGCGACTGCCGTACCATCCGGGCGCGAGGCGCCACCCCCGCGCAGGTCCCGGGCGTGGCGTCGAACGACGACGGCCCGCCACGTCTCACCGGGAGGTGCGAGTCATGACGCCCATCGATCGGAGGACGTTCCTCGCAGGCTCGACCGCGCTCGGCGCCGCCGCGATGGTCGGGGGGGTCCCCGCCGTCGCGCGGGCGGCCAAGACCACGACCATCCTCGGCATCTTCCCGCTCACGGGCCCCTATGCCGACACCGGCCCGCTGATGAGCAAGGCGGCGGAGATGGCGCTCAAGGAGGTCGACTACGAGGTCGCGGGGCAGAAGCTCCGGTACGTGACGCGCGACAGCGAGACGAAGGCCGGCTCCGCCACGCGCCGGGCGGAGGAAGCCATCGCCTCCGACGACGTCAAGTACATCGTCGGCCCCTGGTCCTCGGGGGTCGCGCTGGCGGTGGGCGAGGTGGCCCGCAAGCGGAAGGTCGTCCACTGGTTCAGCGGCGGCACCGAGGACATCTCGGGCAAGCGCTGCCACCGCTACGCCTTCCAGTGGGCGGCCAGCCCGTGGACGGCCATGGACGTCGTCCTCGCCACCTTCCGCAAGCAGAACCAGAAGGCGAAGCGGCTCTACCTCTTCATCGTCGACTACGCGTTCGGGTGGTCGCTGCAGAAGTACGTGGAGACGCTGGCCCCGGGCCACGGCTTCGAGGTGGTCGGCGTCGACCGGCACCCGCTCGGCCAGCGCGAGTACTCGTCCTACATCACGAAGGCGGCGGCGACCAATCCCGACGCCATCTACATGGTCAACTTCGGGCTCGACACCGTCTCGGCGGTCCGCCAGCTCTTCAACTTCGGCATGACCCCGAAGATCCCCGTCATCCTGTCGTGGTCGGCCGGCGTGGAAGAGCTGGTGCAGATGAGCCCCGAGATGCGGCAGAACATGCTGGTGGGGACGAACTTCTACTACACGATCGACACCCCGGTGGCGAAGAAGTTCGTGGCCGAGTACCGCAAGCAGGACTCGAAGGGGTTGCCGCCGGGGTACGCGCCCGGCGCCTCCTACGGCTGCATGCGCATGGTCCTGGCCGGCATGCGGGCGGCCAAGAGCACGGACGTGCCGGCGGTCATCAAGGCCACCGAGGGGCTGAAGATCGACGACCTGGTCGGCGAGCAGACGGTGGTGGCCCGCAACCACCAGACGGTGCGCCCGTACTTCGTGCTCAAGACCACGCCGAAGTCGGAGATGAAGGACGACTACGACTTCGGGACGATCATCAACAGCAGCGCCAAGGAGCAGCCGGGCGAGCTGAACGAGTGCAAGGACATCGGGTCGCTCTAGAGCGGGCCCGGTGCTCTTCCTCGTCGTCAGCCAGATCATCAACGGTGTCGTCACCGGGATGATCTACGCCCTGGTCGGGGTGGGGCTCACCCTGATCCTCGGCGTGCTCAACATCCCGAACTTCGCCCACGGCGTGCTCTTCGCGTTCGGGGCGTACATCCTGCTGTCGGTCCTGCAGGTGGTCGGCAACTTCTGGCTCGCGCTGCTGATCGCGCCGTTCGGCGTGGTCCTGCTCGGCCTGCTGCTGGAGCTGGTCGGGGTGCGCCGGCTGTACACGGCGCACCACGACTACCAGCTGCTGTTCCTGTTCGCGGTCGCGTTGATCCTGCAGGAGACGATCATCCTGATCTGGGGCCCCATCGGCACCTCCGTCCTGCCGCCCGCGGGGCTGCAGGGGGCCGTGAACCTCGGCCTCACGGTGTATCCGAAGTACCGGCTGGCCGTGATGGGCATCACCGCCGCCATCGTGGCCGGGACCTGGCTGTTCCTCACGCGCACCAACGTCGGCGCCATCGTCCGGGCCGGCATCGAGAACCGCGAGATGGTCGCCGTGCTCGGCATCGACATCCAGAAGGTCTTCGCGCTGACGTTCGGGCTCGGGGCATGGCTGGCCGGCGTGGCCGGCGGGCTGGCCTCGCCGATCATGGGCCTCACGCCCTCGATGGGCTTCGACATACTGCCCATCGCGTTCGTCATCGTGGTGGTGGCGGGGCTGGGCAGCGTTCCCGGCGCCATCCTGGCCGGCATCCTGACCGGCGTGGCCCAGAGCCTGACGACGATCGTCTTTCCGGAGGCCGCCAACGTCGTCATCTACCTGCTCATGGGGCTGATGATCCTCGTCCGGCCCCAGGGGCTCTTCGGCAAGCGCTGATGCGCGACCGCTGGATCTTCCTGCTCATCGTCGGCGTGCTCGCCGTCGGCCCCTTCGTGCAGCGCGAGGTGATCGCCACCGAGATCCTGATCTTCGCCGTCGTCGCCCTCGCCAACAACCTGATCCTCGGCTACACGGGCATGCTGTCCTTCGGGCAGGCGACGTTCTTCGGCGTCGGCGCCTACGCGGCCGGGCTGCTCACCATCCACGCCGGGCTGCCGCTGCCCGTGGTGCTGGCGGCGGCCACCGTCCTCGCCACCGGGCTGGCCGTGCTGATCGGGGCGGTGTGCGTGCAGCGGATCGGTCTCTACTTCATCATGCTGACCTTCGCGTTCAACCAGATGTTCTACTTCATCGCGTACTCCTGGACGACGCTCACCGGCGGCGAGGACGGCCTGCCCGGCGTCCGGCGGCCAGCGGCGCTGGCCGACGATCTCACGTTCTACGTGCTCGTGGCGCTGCTGTTCCTCGCGTGCCTGCTCCTCATGAAGCGCGTGGTGGACTCGCCGTGGGGCCGCGTGTTCCGGGCCATCCGCGACAACGAGGCCCGGGCGGCCGCGGTGGGGCACGACGTGCGCCGCTACAAGCTCCTGAGCTTCACCATCTCGGCCGCCTTCACCGGGTTCGCGGGCGCCCTCTACTCGCTGCTCTACGGCATCGTCCCCATCGACGCCATCCACTGGCTGCGGTCGGGCGACATCGTGTTCATGACGCTCATCGGCGGCTCCGGCCACTTCTTCGGCCCCATCATCGGCGCCGCCTTCTTCATCTGGCTGTCGGAGACGGTGAGCGTGGTCTGGGACCGCTGGCCGATGATCCTGGGCGTGGTCTTCGCGCTGGTCGTGCTCTTCCTGCGCGGCGGCGTGGTGGAGCTGATCCGGCGCGGGCACGGACTGGTGACGGCCCGGGGCGGCGCGGCGACGGCGCCGTGAGCGCGCTCCTGGAGGTCCGGGACGTCTCCAAGTCCTTCGGCGCCGTGGCCGCCGTCGCCGGCGTCAGCCTCGCCGTGACCGAGGGCCGCCTGCACTCGATCATCGGGCCGAATGGCGCCGGCAAGACCACGCTCTTCAACTGCATCACCGGCGAGGTCCAGCCCACGGCCGGCCGGATCCTGTACGACGGCCGCGACATCACCGGCCTGCCGCCGCACGCGCTGCCCGCCCTCGGCATCGCGCGCTCGTTCCAGCGCACCAGCATCTTCCCGACCCTCACGGTGGCCGAGAACGTCTGGGTGTCCGCCTACGCGCGGCGCGAGACCCGGGGGGGGCCGGTCCTGGTCCCCGCGGACCGGGTGGAAGGCGTCGGCGAGACCGTGCGCGCGGCCCTCGCCGAGGTCGGCCTCGCCGCGCACGCCGAGCGGCCGGCCGCGGTGCTGGCCCACGGCGACCAGCGGTTGCTCGACTTCGCGATCGCGCTGGCGGCGCGGCCGCGGCTGCTGCTGCTCGACGAGCCGACCGCTGGCCTGTCCCGCCAGGAGACCCAGCGCGTGATCGCCTACATCGGCACCCTGAAGGGGCGCTACACGATCGTGCTCATCGAGCACAAGATGGACGTGGTCATGACGCTGTCCGACCGGGTGTCCGTGATGTACTTCGGCCGGCTGCTGGCCGAGGGCACCCCGCCGGAGATCCGGGGCGACGCCCGCGTCCGCGAGGCCTACCTGGGCAAGCGCGCATGATCCTCACGCTGACCGGCGTCGACGCGTTCTACGGCCTGCACCACGTCCTGCACGGCGTGTCCCTCGAGGTGCGGGCGGGGGAGATCGTCGCCCTGCTCGGCCGCAACGGCGCGGGCAAGACGACCACGCTCCGGACCATCATGGGGCTGGTCGACGAGCGCCGGGGCGTCATCGACTACGACGGCGTGTCGCTGCTCGGCCTGCGCACCCACGAGATCACGCGCCGCGGCCTCGCCTACGTGCCGGAGTACCGGGGGGTGTTCTCGGACCTGACGGTGGCGGAGAACCTCCGCATCGCCGCGCTGCGCGCCCGCGACTGGACGATCGCCGACGTGCTCGAGCTGTTCCCGACGCTGCGGACGCTGCAGGACCGCAAGGGCGGCCACCTCTCGGGCGGCGAGCAGCAGATGCTCGCCATCGGCCGGGCGCTCCTGTCCTCCCCCCGCGTCCTGCTGCTCGACGAGCCGTCGCAGGGGCTGGCCCCGCTCATCGTGGAGACGGTCATCGACACGCTGCGCCGGCTGCGCGGCCAGGGCATGGGCATCCTGCTGGTCGAGCAGAACGCCGAGACCGCCCTCGAGCTGGCCGACCGGGTGTGCATCATCGACCAGGGCAGCATCGTCTTCCGCGGCGCGGCGGAGAGCGTGCAGCGCCAGCCCGAGATCCTGTCCACCTATCTGGCCGTCGGGTGACGCGCGCGCGACGGCGCGGGCTCGTCACCCGCGCCGTCGTCCGTGCCGCCGGCGCCGGCCGTGCGTCAGGCGCCGCAGCCCGCGCTGGTCGACCCGCAGCAGCCGCTCGCCCCGACGACGGCGAGCGGCTGCGCCCGGCTCGCCGGGTCGGCGTCGCCCTCGAGATCGTAGTTCAGGTGGTAGACCTCCCACTCGACGCCGTCCGGGTCCTGGACCCAGAACTTGTCCTGGTTGGCGTGGCAGCAGTCGACGCCCATCTCCTCGCGCACCGGCAGCCCGGCCTCCTTGACGCGGGCGAGGTGGGCCATCACGGTCTCCACGGCGTCCACCTGGACGCCGACGTGGTCGACCGTCCCGTGGCCGCCGTGACCCCCGGCCGACAGCGCGAGGTTGACCGGCGTCCACGCCGGCAGGAACTTCACGTAGCCGTCCTTCACCTTGACGGGGCCGTCGCCCAAGAACTTCTCGTAGAACTCCCGGCTCTTGCCGAGATCCGACACGTGCATGTGCATGTGGACCCTTGCGCTCACGGTGCCCCTCCTCAGCAGCAGGCGGTCAGGACACGGACCAGGGCCGTGACCCGCTCGCGCTGCACGGAATAGTAGATGTACCGCTCTTCCTTCCGGCTCTCCACGAGCCCGGCCCGGCGCAGGACGTCGAGGTGGTGGGACAGGGTCGGGCCCGGGATCTCGACGGCCTCCTGGATCTCGCCGGCGGACATCTCCCGCCCGGCCCGCACCAGGAGGAAGAACACCTGCAGGCGGCTGAGGTGCGCGAGCGCCTTGAACGCCTCGACGTGGCCCTCGTTGGCCTCGAGCCGCGCCACCGGCAGCCGGGCTATCGTTTTCATATTTCGAATAATACGAAAATATGGAATCGATGTCAAGCGCCATTCCCGGCGTCCCCGTGTCCCTCCGCGGTGCGGATGGATCGCGCGGGGGGACCGCCGAGTTCCGGGCACGCGCATTGCTGCCTCGCCACGGATGGCCGCGAGGGCGCCGTTGTCGGGTGTCCGGAAGGGCGAAGTGGGAAACGATGTGCACACTGTAGGTAGACGGGCGCCGATGCCGGCGCGGCCAGGGCGCCAGCAGGTCTCGCCATCCGATCTCCGCCCCGCCGCGACGCCGGCCGCCGAGCCGGGGTGGCGAGGCCGAGGGCCGTGCGACCTGCACGGCGTTCACGTCCTCGTCGTCGACGACGATCTCGACACCCGGACCATGCTCGAGCAGTTCCTCGCCCGCCTGGGCGCGTCCGTCAGCGCGGAGAGGTCGGCCGAGAGCGCGCTGGCGTCCCTCCGTGACGCCAGCCCGCACCTCATCATCACGGACCTCGCGATGCCGGGCCGGGACGGTTGCTGGCTGATCCAGCAGGTGCGCGCGCGCCCGGGTGGCTTAGCCATCCCGATCATCGCGGTGACCGCGTACGGTGCCGAGTACCCCGCGCAGCAGGTGAGGGAGGTCGGCGGCGACGCCTTCCTGCGCAAGCCGATCGACATCGACGTGCTCGCCGCGGTCGTCGCGCGATTCTCCGGCCGGTGACCGGCCGGGCCACGCCTCCCTCGCCGTCGTAGACGGCCGACCCCGACCCGCCGTCGGCGCGATCGCCCCAGGCCGCGCCCGGGCGGTGTCCGTGGCATCATACGCAGGCCTCGGCGTCCGAGGCGTGCGCACCGCACTCAGGACAGGGAGGTCCGACATGGAGCCCAGACAGAATGCCGCCGTGACCCGTCGCGCCGTCGTCCTCGCCGTCGTCGGCGCGCTGCTCGGGTTCACCGTGGCCCCGCCCGCGGCGCCGGCGGCCGACGACCTGACGATCGCCCTCGTCGCCCCCCTCTCCGGCCGGTGGGCCCGGCAGGGTCAGCTGAAGAAGATGGGCGCCGAGATGGCGATCGAGGAGATCAACGCCCAGGGCGGGGTGAAGGCGCTCGGCGGCGCGAAGATGGTCCTCCGCGAGGCCGACGCCGGCGACAGCGTCGAGAAGGCGGTGAGCGCGGCCCAGCGCGTCCTCACGCGCGAGAAGGTCAGCGCCGGCATCGGGTCGTGGCTGAGCTCGTTCACGCTGGGCGTCACCGAGGTGGCCGAGCGCGAGCAGGTGCCGTGGCTGACCCTGTCCTACGCCGACTCCATCACCGAGCGCGGCTTCAAGTACACGTTCCAGACCTCCCCGGTGGCCGGCGCCCAGGCGGTGAAGGCGCTCGATCTCCTGCTCGACCTCGCCCGCCGCAACAAGACGCAGATCAGGAAGGCGGCGATCGTCGGCGACAACACGGCGGCGTCCGTCTTCTTCTTCAAGCCGCTGCGCGAGAAGCTCCTGCAGGAGAAGGGCATCGAGCTGGTCGTCGACGAGATCTGGACGCCGCCCCTGGCCGACGCCACCCCCGTCGTGCAGAAGGTCCGGTCGACCCAGCCCGACATCATCTTCTTCAGCGCCACCGCGCTGCCCGACTCGATCCAGGTCCTCCAGAAAACGAAGGAGTTCGGGCTGCGGATCCCGATCATGGGCAACGGCGTCTGGCTCCTGATGCCGGAGACGGTGAAGGCGCTCGGCAAGGACCTGGTGGAGGGCGTGATGTCGACCGTCGCCGCGCATCCTTTGAAGGGCCAGGAGGCCCTCGTGAAGAAGTTCAAGGACCGGACGGGCGAGCCCTTCATGGTCCAGGACGCGCTCATGACGTACGCCCACGTGTGGATCGTCAAGGAGGCGGCGGAGCGCGCGAAGTCCCGGGACCCGAAGGCCATCCGGGACGCCATCGCGACGCTCGACGTCAGCGCGGGGCCGGCGGCCAGCACCCTGGTGCCGGGGCGCATCCGCTACGACGAGCGCGGGCGGCGGCTGGACGCCACGCCGATCATCGTGCAGTGGCAAGGCGGCGAGCCCTTCACGGTGGCCCCGGCCGAGTTCGCGACGCGCAAGCCCAGCTGGCCCAGCGGGAAGTAGCGGCGCGGCGGAGCCCGCGGGGAGTCCGGCCTGGGCGCGTGGGAGCTCCTGCAGTACGTCGTCACCGGTCTGCTCGTGGGCGGCATCTACGCCGTCATGAGCATCGGCCTCGCCCTGATCTTCGGCGTCATGCGCGTCGTGAACTTCGCCCAGGGCGACTTCATGATGCTCGGGATGTACCTGACGTACTACCTGGCGGTGGCCTACCGGCTGGATCCGCTCCTGGGCGCGCTGGTCGTGGTCCCCCCGTTCTTCGTTCTCGGCGTGCTCGTGCACCGGGCCCTGCTCGTCCGGGTGACCGGGGGCGGGGACCCCCAGCGCCAGATGGACGCCCAGCTGATCCTCACGCTCGGCCTGTCGCTCATCATCACCAACGCCACGACGATGGTCCTGTCGCCCATGCCGCGCCAGATCCGGACGGGCTACGCGACCGAGGCGTTCGGTCTCGGGCCGCTCCTCGTCAACCAGGCCCGCGCCTACGCGTTCGTCATGGCCGTGCTGCTCGCCGTCGTCGTGTTCGTCTTCCTGACCCGGACGGACCTCGGCAAGGCGCTGCGGGCCGCCGCCGACGAGCCCGAGGCCGCCGGCTACCAGGGCATCGACGTGCGGGCCATGCACGGCCTGGCGTTCGGCATCGGGGTGGCGCTGGTGGCCGCCGCCGGCGGGCTCCTCGCCACCTACCACCCGATCGAGCCCACGGTGGGCGTCAACTTCATCGTGCTGATGTTCGTGGCCGTCGTGCTCGGCGGGCTCGGCAGCATCCCGGGCGCGTTCGTGGGCGGCCTGGTCATCGGGCTCGTGCAGGCCGTCACGCTCCTCGTGCTGCCGCTGCAGCTGCAGAACGCCGGCGTGTTCATCGCCTTCCTCGCCGTGCTCTACCTCCGCCCGCAGGGCCTCTTCGGCCGGCGGCTGCGCACGGTGTGATGGCCGGCGGACCCCGGGGGCGGGCGGCGGGCCTGCTGCCCATCGCGCTCGTGCTCGGCGCCGGGCTGCTCCTGACCTTCACGCTCCAGGAGCGGTACCACCACCGGATCCTGACGCTCGTGCTCGTCTGGGCCACGATGGGCCTGTCCTGGAACATCATCAGCGGCTACGCGGGGCAGACGTCGTTCGGCCACCAGGCGTTCTTCGGCATCGGCGCCTACGTGACCGTGCTGCTGATCCTGCACGCCGGCCTGACGCCCTGGATCGGCATGCTCGTGAGCGCCGCGGTGGCCGTGGTGGCCGCCGCCCTGATCGGCTTCCCCACCTTCCGGCTGTCGGGGATCTACTTCGCGCTCGCCACCCTCGCGTACCCGCTCATCCTCCGGATCGCCATGGACTTCCTGGGGTACCAGGAGGTCGCGATCCCGATGGCCCGCGAGCAGCCCGCGCTCTACATGCAGTTCCGCGATCCCCGGGCCAACGACCTGCTGTGCCTGGGCGTGTTCGGGGCGACGCTGCTGCTCTCGCGCGCGATCGAGCGGGCGCGGCTCGGCTACTGGCTGCGCGCCCTCCGGGAGAACGAGGCGGCGGCCGAGGCCATGGGCGTCGACACCTTCCGCTGCAAGATGGCCGCGTACATGCTGAGCGCGGCGCCGGCGGCGATCGCGGGCGCCGTCTATGCCCACGTCGTCCTCTACGTCGTCACGCCGGACTCCGTCTTCGGCACGCTCGCCATCGTGCAGACGCTCGTGGTCTGCCTGGTCGGCGGCATCGGCTCGCTCTGGGGACCGGTCATCGGCGCCGCGCTCATGCTGCCGGTCAGCGAGATGCTCGACACCTGGGTGGGCGACCGGTTCCCCGGCATCCAGGGCGTGATGTACGGCGCCGCCCTCGTGGCGATCATCCTGGTCGCCCCCGAGGGCCTCTACTGGCGTCTCCGGGGTCTGCGGCGAGGCGCCCGGCCCGCCGCGCCGCCGGTGGCCGTCGTCGCCGGGCCCGGCCCGGCGCCCGCCGTCTCCCGGGCGCCGGACGGAGGCGGGGAGCCGTTGCTCGAGGCCCGCGGCGTGTCGAAGGCGTTCATCGGCCTGCAGGCGCTGGACGACGTCAGCTTCGCGGTCCGCGCCGGGGAGATCCTGGGCATCATCGGGCCCAACGGCGCCGGCAAGACGACGCTGTTCAACGTGCTCAACGGGTTCCTCCCGCCCGACCGCGGCGAGGTCCGATACCGCGGGGAGCGCATCAGCGAGCTGCGGCCGAGCGCCGTGTGCCGGCGCGGGATCGGACGCACCTTCCAGGTCGTGCGCAGCTTCCCGCGCCTGACCGTGCTCGAGAACGCGATGGTCGGCGGGTTCGTCCGGGACGCGGAGCCCGCCGCCGCCGGCGCGCGGGCGCTCGCCGCGCTGGAGCGCACCGGGCTCGCGGCGCGCGCCGGGGCGCTGCCGGGGAGCCTGACCACGCTCGAGCTGCGGCTGATGGAGCTGGCGCGCTGCCTGGCCACCGACCCGCGGCTCGTGCTGCTCGACGAGCCGCTGGCCGGCCTGAGCGCCGAGGGCGTGGAGGCCATGATCGCGCACATCCGGCGGCTGCCGGCGGCGGGGGTGACGGTCGTGATCATCGAGCACACCATGCACGCCCTCGTGCGGCTTGCCGATCGCCTGCTCGTGCTGGACCACGGCCGGCGCGTGGCCGACGGGCTGCCCGCGGAGGTCACGCAGCGTCCGGAGGTCATCGAGGCGTACCTGGGAACGCGGTGGCTCCGCCGTGCTGAGCATCACCGGCCTTAGCGTCGCGTACGGCGGCCTGCACGCTCTCGAGCGCGTCTCGCTCGAGGTGCGGGCGGGGGAGTTCGTGACGATCGTCGGGCCCAACGGCGCTGGCAAGACCACGCTGCTCAAGGCGATCTCCGGCGCGGTGCCGGCGGCCGCGGGCCGGATCGAGTACGGCGGCCGCGACCTCGGCCGGCTGGCCGCCGCCGCTCGCGCCCGGCTGGGCATCGCGCACGTGCCAGAGGGGCGCAAGGTGTTCCCGTCGCTGACCGTGCTCGAGAACCTCGAGATGGGCTCCTACCGCGCGGAGGCGCGGCGGCGGCGGGCCGAGGGGCTCGACATGGTCTACGCGCTGTTCCCGCCCCTGCGCGAGCGGCGCGGCGAGCTGGCGGGCACGCTCTCCGGCGGCCAGCAGCAGATGCTGGCCCTCGGCCGCGGCCTGATGGCCCGGCCCGACCTGCTCCTGCTCGACGAGCCCTCGCAGGGGCTGGCGCCGCGGCTCATCGAGGCGATCTTCGAGGCGATCGCGCGGATCCGGGAGGCCCGCGGCCTCACGATCCTGCTCGTCGAGCAGCGCGTGGTCGAGGCCGTCGAGCTGTGCGACCGCGCGTACGTGCTCGAGACGGGGCGCATCGTGCTGGAGGGAGGCCGCGAGACGCTGCTGGCCGATCCGCGCGTGCAGCGCGCGTACCTCGGCGCGTGAGACGGGGAGGGCGATGGTCGAGCTCGGATTCCAGGTCCTGAACGCCGGGCCGCTCGCGACGCCGGACCGGGCGGTGGAGGTGGCCGGCCGGGCGGAGGCGCTCGGCTACGAGTCGCTCGTGGTGACCGACCACCTCGTCATCCCGCGCCACCCGACCTCGCGGTACCCGTACAACGAGGCGGGCCGGCTCTTCGTGCCGCCCGACGCCGACTACTTGGAGCCGCTCACGATGCTGTCCTTCCTCGCCGGCGCCACCCGGACGATCCGGCTCGGCCCGAGCGTGCTCGTGCTCCCGTATCGCAACCCGGTGCTCACGGCCAAGATGCTGGCGACGATGGACGTCCTCTCGGGCGGGCGACTCTTCGTCGGCGTCGGCGTCGGGTGGCTGCGGGAGGAGTTCGAGCTGATGGGGACGCCGCCGTTCGAGCGCCGCGGCGAGGTCGCCGACGAGTGGATCCGGATCTTCGTCGCGCTGTGGACCGAGGCCGACCCGACGTTCGAGGGGCGCTTCTATCGCTTCCGCGACATGGGCTGCTTCCCCAAGCCCGTGCAGAAGCCGCACCCGCCGCTCTTCGTCGGCGGCAACACGCGCCCGGCCATCCGGCGCGCCGCGCGGCTCGGCCAGAGCTGGCACGCGATCCGCGTCCGCGTGGAGGAGCTGCCGCCGCGGCTCGCCTACCTCCGCGAGCAGCTCCGCGCTCACGGCCGTCCCGACGACGCGTGCGGGCTCAGCGTCCGCTACGGCGTGCGCATCGTGGGCCCCGCCGGCGACGCGAGCCGCCGGGAGTTCGAGGAGCCGGGCCGCGTGTTCGTCGGCACGGCGGCCCGCGTGGCCGAGGACCTCCGGCCGATCCTGGCGCTCGGCCCCACCCACGCCATCTTCGACTGCCGGGCCGGCTCCCACGCCGAGGTGCTCGAGACGATGGAGCGGCTGGCGACCGAGGTGTGGCCGCGGCTGACCGCCTGACCTACGGTGCGCGCGCGGCGCCCGTCGCCGCATCCGCCAGCCACGGCGCGGCATCGGGATAGCCGCGGGCGAGCACCTCGACGGTCGTGCGGAGCATGGCCGCCTCCACGAGCCGCTCGGCCTCGGCGCGGGCGGCGGGCTCGCCGCGAGCCACCAGGCTCCAGGCCTCGGCCAGGGTCGGCCGGGACTCCGCGAGCGCGGCGGCGACGAGCTCGACCCAGCGCGGCGAGATCTCCACGTCCTCGTAGCCGCCGCGGCCCCGACCGAAGTGGGCCACCGCGAGGTAACGCAGCACGGCCTGCCCGGCCAGCTCGTCCAGGAACGCGGGGGACCAGGAGACGCCGGGCTCGCGCTCTCCCGCCACGAGCCGGTAGCCGGCCGCCACCCCGGCGCCGCCGAGGGCGCCCGCGATCGCCCCGAGCACGGCGCCGCCTCCGAAGCTGAGGCCCGCGATGGCCACGTCCGCGGCGAGGCCGCCGAGCGCGCCGCTCACGGCGCCGCCGACGATGGCCCCGCGCCGGGGCGTGAGCCACTCCTCGTTAACGACGACGAAGTGCTCCATCCGCTCCTGCAGCGTGAGGCGCGAGCGGCCGTCGAGCCCGTGGGCGGTGATCAGCGCGTCGACGAGCTGGCGCGTCCGCGCCTCAAGGCGCTGCCGGAGCCGCCGCATGGCGCGCCGGCTCGCGCCCAGGGAGAGTCGCGGCACGCGGGCGAGCGGCCCCGAGCCGGCGGGCGTGGCGCTCTCGCGATCGGCGGCGGTGGCGACGAGGTAGGCCGTCGTCCGGCGCACCGAGTCGCGCATGACGGCCAGGCTCTGGGCGCGCCACGCGCGGGCGCACCGCTCGAGGACGTCTTGCGGGCCGGGGGGCAGCAGGGGCGCCAGCCGGGCGAAGAGGATGCCCTCCTGCACCCAGCACCGCGAGAAGGCGTCGAGGGCGAGGACGTCGCGCACGATCGGCCACGGTGCCGCGTGCTCGCGCCACACCTGCTCCAGCCGCCGGGCCTCGGCGGCCCCCGCCTCGCCGGCGACCATGGGCAGGGCCGGCCCCGTCTGGTTGAGCACGACGAGCACCGGGTGCCCGATCCACGTCAGGAGCTCGAGCTCCGGGCGGACGTAGGCCGCGGCCCCCGGCTCCTCGGTGGCGTTCACGAGGTACAGCACGGCGTCGCTCTCGTCGCGCGCGTGCCGGAGGGCCTGCTGGCTCGACCAGAGCGGGCGATCCGTGAACCGGTCCCAGACCTGCCCGAGCAGCCAGCCCACCGGGTTGGCGTGGCCCTGCAGGCGCTGCACCAGCCGGACGGTGTTCCCGAGGCCGGGCGTGTCGGCCAGGACGAGGCGCGCGCCGTCCGCCTCGATGAGCGTGTGGTGCTCGGTGTGCTCGGTGACGTGGGCCTCGTCGCGCACCTCGCCCACGTCGCGGCGCAGCAGCGTCCGCGCGAGCGTCGTCTTGCCGATGTTCGTGTGCGACACCAGGCTCAGCGTCACGCGCGTCCGCTCGGCCGCGACGTCGCTCACGCCGGCTCGAGCGCGGGCCAGAGGCCGCGGTGCAGGCTCGCGATCGCCTGGTCGTCGGCCGGGCCGTCGTCCAGGTCCAGGTGCACGAGCGGTGTTCCGGCCCGCGCCGCCACGCGGTCCCACGCGCGCCGGCGGTCCGCCACCCGCTGGGTCTCGGCCCCCGTGCCCGTCAACCGCGCGCGGTAGGACGCGCCGTCGACGAGCGCGACGGCGCGGCGGCGGTCGCCGCCACCGCGCGCCACCCACGCCGCGAGCTCCTGGAGCACGGCGCCGTGCACCTCGTCCTCCGGCGACTGCGCGAGGTTGAACACGACGGCGCGCCAGGTCTCGGGCGCGCCGGCGCCCGCCGCCGCCGGCTCCGTCTCCGGCACGGCGGCGCCGTCCCCGCCGTAGGGGACCGACGGCGCGATGCCGATCTCGGCGGCCCCGCCGGCCAGGGACCGCAGCAGGGCGGCGACCGCCTGCTGCCCCGTGCTGCTCAGCCGGACGCCGTAGGGCACGACCAGCACCCGGGCCAGCGCCCGTCCCGCCGCCGTCAGGCGCACGAAGTACGCGGACCGGAGATCGACGGGCCGGTGGGCGCTCAGGCGGCGCGCGCGCCGGAGCGCGATCGCGGCCAGGGCCAGGCGCGGCAGGACCACGGCGAGCAGCGTCGCGAGGGCGTAGCGGTGGATCCACGGCGCGGCATCCCCCGAGCCCGGCGCGCGCATCGCGGCGAGGCCGGCGGCATCGGGGATCGGCTCCCCGAGCAGATGGCTGGCGGGGCCGAGCAGGACGACAAGCACGACGCGGAGATCGCCGGCATCCATGAAAGTGCTTTCCCAGGTCGCGCGGTACTCGAACGCGAGCCCGCGCCCGTAGGCCCCGCCGAGCACCCCGAGCGCCAGGAGCGCGGCCCCGACGTGGAGCAGCACCTGCACCCGTGCCGCGAGGACCGGCACGGCCAGGGGCCGCCAGCGCCTCAGGAACAGGCCGACGGCCGGCCAGGCGGGGTCGTCCTCCTCGGTCGCGGCCGGGCGAACCTGCCGGCGCGCGCGCCTCTCCGCCCAGGCCATGAGCAGACGCGTCCAGCCGTGCGTCGTCCCCGCGGTCGGCTCCGGCCGCGGGCGGGCGGGGCGGCCCCGGCGCGTCGCATCGAGCGCGGCGAGGGCGAGCCGGCCCGCGTACACGGCGAGGTTCCAGAGGATCAGGCCGAGGATCGGGACGGACAGGATGTTGATCCGACGCTCGGGACCGAGCGCGTCCGTCAGGAGCCCGGCGGCCCCGGCCGCGAGCAGGAGCGCCCAGACGGCTCCCGCCGGGAACCGCGTCGCTCCGAGCACCGTCTCCACCCACGGGTGGCGCGGAGCCAGGCGCTCGATCAGCCGCGAGGCGCGATGGGCGAGGAAGGGGACGGGGTCGTCGCCCTCGCTCTGCCGGGCCGCGCTCGTCGCGCGCTCGCGCTCCTCGAGCGGAAGCAGCCGTCCCTGCCGATCGACCTCCTCGATCGCCTGGACCAGCAGCACGCGCCGGGCGGCCTCTTCCTGCACGCTCGCATTGTAGCCACCCCCTTCGGGGCGGTGACGTCGCGCCGCCTCCCGGCGTGTGTCCCGGACCATCCCGGGCTAAGCTTCCGGAGCGATGGCCCCGGACGCGCGTGATGGCTCCCCCTGATCTCGTCCTGCACAACGGCCGCATCATCACGCTCGACCGCGGCTCGCGCGTGGCGCAGGCGCTCGCGGTGCGCGGCGAGCGCATCGTCGCCGTGGGCGAGGCGGCCGCCGTCGTGCCGCTGGCCGCGCCCGGCACGCGCGTCGTCGACCTGGCCGGCCGCGCGGTGCTCCCCGGCCTCTTCGACGCGCACCCGCACGTCGACCGGGAGGGGCTCAAGCACCGCGGCGGCATCCCCATCGCCGGGCTCTGCTCGGTCGGGGAGATCGTGGACGCCGTGCGGGCGGCGGCCCGGTCGGCGCGGCCCGGCGAGTGGATCGTCCTCATGCCGATGGGGAGCCCGCCGCACGACTACGTCAGCCGGCCGGACCAGCTGGCGGACGGCCGCTTCCCGGACCGCCACGATCTCGACGCCGTCGCGCCGGACAACCCCGTCTACATCCGTGCCGTGTGGGGGTGGTGGAGCCGCCGGCCGTTCCCGTCGGTGGCGAGCTCGCGCGCGCTGGCGCTGGCCGGCGTCACCCGCGACACGCCCGCGCCGCACAACGTCGAGATCGTGCGCGACGCACGGGGCGAGCCGACCGGCGTGTTCCTCGAGCGGAACTTCGTCCCTGTCCTCGAGTACACGCTCTTCCGCGCGTTGCCCCGCTTCACCCAGGACGACCGCGTGGCGAGCGTGCGGCTCGGCGCCGCCGCCTACACGGCGGCCGGCACCACCGCCTGTTTCGAGGGCCACGGGCTGACGCCGGCGCTCGTCCGCGCCTACCGCGAGGTGCACGCGCGCGGCGAGCTGACGCTGCGGATGCACACGCCGCTCAGCGTGCCGAGCGCCGTCCACGACGACGCGCGGCTCGTCGAGCTCTTTCGCCACCAGGCCGGCGTGGCCGGCGGGCGGGGCCTGGGCGACGACTGGCTCCGCGTCGAGGGGCTCACCCTCGGCGGCACCGCCGACACGCGCGTGGCGGAGCTGGTCGCCTCCGGCTACCCGTACGAGCAGTGGGCGGGCCACTTCTACCAGGCGATGGGCCACGCGCGCTTCGTGCGGCTCGCCACCGAGGCGGCGCGCCTCGGCCTGCGGGTGAGCTGCATCGTGAGCCGCGATCTGGAGTACGCGCTCTCGGCGTACGAGGCCGTCGACCGCGAGGTCCCGATCCGCGACCGCCGGTGGGTCGTCGTCCACGTCAACGAGGCCGGCGCCGACCAGCTGCGCCGCATGAAGGCGCTCGGCGTCGTGGCCACGGCCACGCCGGGCTTCCTCTACATGGCTGGCGACCGCTACGGTCTCGACGCGCTCGGCGACCGCGGCGTCCCGCTCCGCCAGCTCCTCGACGCCGGGGTGCCGGTCGCCCTCGGCACCGACGGCGTCCCGTGCTCGATGCTGTGGACGCTCTGGCAGGCCCTCGCCCGGTGGGACGGGGACGCGACGCGCCGGCTCGGCGAGAGCGGGCTCGGCCGCGAGCAAGCGCTGCGCCTGGCGGCCCAGACCGGCCACCTCCTGACCTGGAGCGAGGACCGGCGCGGCGCGCTCGAGGCCGGGCGCGACGCCGATCTGGTCGTCCTCGACGGCGATCCGCTCACGTGCCCGGAGGACGAGCTCGCCGACCTCCCGGTGGTGATGACCGTGGTCGGCGGCCGCGTCGTGTACGAGCGGACGGCGCCGGGCACGCGCTACGCGTAGAACGCCTCGCGGGTCGTGGGGGCGACGCCGCCCGTGCGGTCGCCCTGCTTGCGCAGGAGCACCTGGTAGAGGCCGATCGAGCCGTGCTCGAAGGCCACGGCCGAGCACGTCAGGTAGAGGAGCCAGGTGCGGTAGATCCGCTCGCCGGCGATCGCGCGCGCCTCGTCGGCCCGCGCGCGCAGGCGCTCGACCCA
>JAICGY010000004.1 GCA_025922915.1 Candidatus Methylomirabilota bacterium
ATCACGAACACCCGGTCGTCCCGGCGCATCTCCTCGCGGAGGGCGAGGTTGAGGGCTTCCCGATACGTCATCACGGCCATCCCTCAACCCTCCTTGAAGATGTCCGTGAGCAGCTCGGAGAGCGGCGGCTCCGGCGAGCCGTCCGCGAACGCCACCGCGTCGTCCACGAGGTCGTTCACGTCCTTCTCGATGCGCCGGACGTCCTCCTCGGTGAGGAGCCGGGCCGCCTGCACCCGGTCCCGGAAGAGGAGGATCGGATCCCGCTGCTTCTCCTTCTCGACCTCGTCCTTCGTCCGGTACACCGCGCCGGCCGGGTCCCGCATGGAGTGGCCACGGAAGCGGTAGGTGCGGGCCTCGAGCAGCGCCGGCCCCTCGCCGGCGCGGGCGCGGGCGACCATGCGGCCGACCGCCTCGCGCACGGCGAGCACGTCCATGCCGTCCACCGGCTCGCACGCCATGTTGTACGCCCGCCCGAACTTCCAGATGTCGGTCTCGGCGAGGGCGCGCTCGACCGAGGTGCCCATCGCGTAGCGGTTGTTCTCGCACAGGAAGACGACGGGGAGCTTCCACAGGGCGGCCAGGTTCATGGCCTCGTGGAACTCCCCCTGCGGCACGGCGCCGTCGCCGAAGTAGCAGACGACGACCTGGTCGCCTCCCTGGTACTTGATGGCGAAGGCCACGCCCGTGGCCAGCGGCAGGTGAGCCCCCACGATCGCGTGGCCGCCCAGGAAGTTGACCGTCCGGTCGAAGAGGTGCATGGAGCCGCCCTTGCCCTTGCAGAGCCCGTCGATGCGCCCGAACAGCTCGGCCATCGCGCGGCGCGGGTCGGCACCCTTGGCCAGGCAGTGGCCGTGCTCGCGGTAGGCGGCGATGGCGTAGTCCTCGCGGCGCAGCGTCGAGGTGGCGCCCACCGCCACCGCCTCCTCCCCGATGTACAGGTGCAGGAAGCCGCCGATCTTGCCCAGGGCGTAGGCCTCGGCCGCCTTCTCCTCGAAGCGCCGGATCAGGACCATCCCGCGCAGGAGGGTCCTCGCCAGCGCGGCGTCGAGGCCCGGCGCCGCCGTCTTCTGTGTCGCGCTCGCCTTCTGCGCCATCCCGCCTCCTGGCTCGTCGGCTCGTGTGGCCTCGCTCACCAGCGCATGAGGTTCAGATCGTCGACCGACAGCCGGCGGCGCAGGCGGAAGATGGTGACGATGATCGCCAGCCCCACCGCGACCTCGGCCGCCGCGACGGCCATCACGAAGAACACGAGCACCTGCCCGTCGGGGCTGCCCAGCCGGTGCCCGAAGGCGACGAGCGCGAGATTCGCCGCGTTCAGCATCAGCTCGATCGACATGAACATCACGAGCGGATTGCGCCGGACGATGACGCCGACGACCCCGATCGAGAACAGCGTCGCGGACAGCCCCAGGTAGTACGACTCGGGAACCATTGTATTACGCCCGGCGCCGGGCGAGCAGCAGCACGCCCACCATGGCCGCCAGCAGCAGGACCGAGGTCAGCTCGAAGGGGAACAGGTAGTCCGTGAAGAGCAGCCGCCCGACGGCCTCCACCCCGCCCGCGGGCGGCCCGCCCGCCGCCCGCGGGGCGCCACCGCCGGCGACGAGGGCCACGAGGAGCACGAGGAGCACCGCCCCGACGGGCAGCGCCAGGAGCCGGGTCGGGCGCTGGGGGTCGGGCCCCGTCTCCTCCCGCCCCGGGATGAGGACCATGATCGCGAAGACGAAGAGGACCATGATCGCGCCCGCGTACACGATCACCTGGGCGGCGGCGAGGAACTCGGCGCCCAGGGTCAGGAAGAGCGCGGCGATCGAGCCGAGGTTGACGACCAGGAAGAGGGCGCCGTGGATCGGGTTGCGCCGGACCACCAGGCCGAGCGCGGAGCCGACGGCGACGGCGGCGATGAGGACGAAGGCGGCCGTCGCCATCACGGCGCCGGCATCCGGCGGTCGGGCGGGATCGGGACCGGCGACGTCGGGCGGCCGTCGCCGGTCGCCGGCTCCAGCGCGAGCAGCATCTCCTTGGTGTAGATCATGCCCCCCCGGCTGTAGGACGAGAACTCGAGGATGCCGGTGTCCATGCGGATGGCGTCCTCCGGGCACGCCTCCACGCAGAAGCCGCAGAAGACGCACTTGCCGAGGTCGATGTCGAAGCGGGCCGGCACCTTCTCGATGTCGGGGTTCGGGTGCTCGGCCGCGACGATGTAGATGCAGCGGGCCGGGCAGACGGTCTCGCACATCATGCAGGCGACGCAGCGCGGCGAGCCGTCCTCGCGGCGGACCAGCCGGTGCAGCGAGCGCAGGCGGGGCGAGTACGGGCGCCGCTCCTCGGGGTACTGGATGGTGACGGCGCCCCGGGCGTCGCGCCGCCCCAGCGCCCGCGCCACGTGGGCGCCCATGTTGCGGAAGAAGTGGCCCGCGGTGAGGACCAGCCCGCTCACCACTTCCGGCAGGTAGAGCCGCTGGGCGAGCTTCACGCCGGCCCCCCGACGAGCAGCAGCACCGCCCCGGTGAGAACGATGTTGAGGACGGAGAGGGGGAAGAGCCCGAGCCAGCCGAGCCGCATCGCCTGATCGTACCGGAAGCGGGGCAGCGTCCACCGCACGAGCATCATGACGAAGATCATCAGCGAGACCTTGACGGTGAAGGCGCCCACCTGGAGCAGCACCACGAGCAGGTGCGGCAGGGCCAGCTCGGCCCCCCACGGGAACCGGAACCCCTCGGCGTAGAGCCAGGGCACCTGCCAGCCGCCCAGGAAGAGCGTCGTCGTGAGCCCGGCGATCACGACCGTTTCCAGGAAGTCGGCCATCGCGAACATGCCGAACTTCATGCCGCTGTACTCGACGAAGTAGCCGATGATCTCGGACTCGCTCTCCGGCGTGTCGAAGGGGATGCGCCGGGTCGCCGCGATCCCGGCCGTGACGAAGAGCAGGAAGCCGAGCGGCTGCACGAGGATGCCCCACGCGGGGATCCAGCCGAGCAGCAGGTCGCCCTGCCCGCGGACGATCGTCTGGAGGCTGAGCGAGCCGTACCACATGATGACGCCCATGATGGAGGCGCCGATGGCGATCTCGGCGGAGATCATGAGCGCGGCCGCCCGCTGGCCGCCGAGGATCGCGAAGTTGCTCCCCGAGGCCCAGCCCGCCATCATCACGCCGTAGATGCTCAGCGAGAGCATCGCGAACACGTAGAGCACGCCGACGTCGAGCGTCACTGCCTGGAGCGGGATCTCGCGGCCGGCGAGGCGGAGCGTGTCCCCGAACGGGATGGCCGCGAACGCCACGAGCCCGAAGAAGACGGAGACGAACGGCGCGAGCTGGAACAGGAACCGGTCCGCCCGCGCCGGCATGAAATCTTCCTTCGTGAGCATCTTGATGGCATCCGCCAGCGGGTGGAAGAGCCCCAGGAGACGGAAGCCGAAGATGGAGGCCCGGTTGGCCCCGATGCGGTCCTGCATGATGGCCGACTGCTTGCGCTCCACCCACGTCAGCAGCCCGCCCATGTTCAGGATGAACAGCATCACGAACGCGACGCGTCCGAACGCGATCCCGAGGTCGGCGATCGCCGTCATCCGGCGGCCCCCACCACGGCCCGGCGCCCGGGCGGCACCGGCGCCCCGCCCGGGACGGCGCCGGCCACCATCTGCCCGCCGTCGCCCACGGTGCGGTACGTCATCCCCGCGAAGGCCGGCACGGCGGACGCCAGCGCCCGGAACCAGTGCTCCGCCCGGGGGCCGGGCGGAGTGCCGCCGAGGGCGGCGAGGACGCGCCCGAGCAGCTCCCACGCCGGGAGCGACCGGCCGAGCGGCTCCAGGGCCGTGCGGAAGCGCTGCACCCGCCCCTCGAAGTTCGTGAGCGTGCCCTCGCGCTCCACCCACGTCGCCGTCGGCAGCACCCAGCGGGCCCGCGCGCTGGTCGCGCTGGCGACGGCCCCGGCGTAGATCAGCGTCTCGACCCGGCCGAGCGCCTCCGCGACCTCGGCCGCCGGCCAGCCCGCCGTGGTCAGGTCGTGATCGAAGACCCAGAGCGCCCGCAGGCGCCCCGCGCGGGCCGCGGCCAGGATGGCCGCCGCGTCGCCGTCCAGGCCGATCAGCTCGGCGCCGCGCACGTTGGGCGTGCGGTCGGCGCGCAGCAGGAAGTCGTCGCCGTCGGCGGGGGCGGCCGGCGGCACCCGGAACGCGACCTGGCGCACGCCCGCCCGCTCGAGCACCACCCGGAGGGCCATGAGGTCCTCGTTGGCCATGTGGGGCGAGGCGAGCACGGCGACCGCCTCGGGACCGTGCGCCCGCAGCGCGTCGGCGACCGCGGCCACGGCCTCCTCCCAGCCGACCTCGACCTGAGCGGCGCCGGCGCGGCCGAGGGGCACGGGTAGCCGCCCCGGGCTGTCGACGACGCCGTGCTGGTCGTAGCGACCCACGTCGCACATCCACCACGCGTTCACGTCCGGGTTGAAGCGCGGCTTCAGCCGGGCCACGCGGCGCCCCTCCGCGTGGTGCGGCCGCCGCCGGTTCACGTGCACGTCGATGTTGCAGCCGCGCGCGCAGCCCGGGCAGACCGACCTCGCGGTGTCCAGGTACCAGACACGCACCTGGAAGCGGAAGTCGCGGTCGGTGAGCGCCCCCACGGGGCAGATGTCCACGACGTTGCCCGAGTAGTTGTTCGTGAGGTCCCGCCCGGGGAAGAGCGCGAGCTCCGAGTGGTCCCCGCGATTGAAGATGCCGAGCTCGCCGGTGTCCGTGATCTCGTCGCAGAACCGCACGCAGCGAGAGCAGAGGATGCAGCGCTCGGCGTCGAGGATCACGTGCGGCCCGAGCGGCACCGCCTTGGGCTTGTGGACCTTCTCGTCCACCATTCGCGGATCGTAGAGCCCGTGCTTCATGTAGTAGATCTGCAGCCAGCACTCCCCGGCCTGGTCGCAGACCGGGCAGTCGAGCGGGTGGTTGATCAGGTGGAATTCCATGATCGACCGCCGGGTCTCGCGCACCCGCTCGGTGTCGGTGCGGACCACCATACCGTCGGCGGCCAGGGTGTTGCAGGCGATCGTGGGCCGCGGCGTCTTCTCGATGTCGACCATGCAGAGCCGGCACTGGCCGGCGATCGACAGGGCGGGGTGGTAGCAGTAGTGCGGGATCTCGATCCCGAGGCGGCGCGCCGCCTCGATGAGGTTGGTCCCCGCCTCGACCTCGATCTCCCGGTCGTCGATGATCAGCTTCGGCATCTATTTCGGGATCAGCGCCTCGAACTCGGCGCGGAACTTCTCGATGTAGGAGATGTAGGGGCCGACGGCCCCGTCGTAGAAGGCGCAGATCGTCGTGCCGGCGCCGCGGCGGGCCACGTCGAGGATCGTGTCGAGGTCCTCCTTGCGGCCGTGGCCGTCGACGATGCGGTGGACCATGCGGTAGATCCAGCCCGTCGACTCCCGGCAGGGCGTGCACTGCCCGCACGACTCGTGGGCGTAGAACCGGGCCAGGACGAGGAGGGCCTCCGGGATGGAGACGCTCTCGTCCATCACCACGACGCCGGCGGAGCCGATCATCGAGCCGGCCGCCTTGAGCCCGTCGACGTCCATGGTGACGTCGATCTCGTCGGCGGTCAGGATGGGGGCGGACCCGCCGCCGGGGACGACGGCCTTCAGGCGGCCGGTGCCGGCGACCCCGCCCGCGAGCTCGATCAGCTGCCGCAGGGTGATCGATACCGAGGTCTCGTACACGCCGGGGCGACGGACGCGGCCGGACACCGAGTACATCCGGGTGCCGCCCTGCGTCTTGGTGCCGAGCCCCGCGAACCAGGCCGCGCCGCGCGCCACGATGTGGGGGACGCAGCAGAGCGTCTCGACGTTGTTGACGATCGTCGGCTGGCCGAAGGCGCCCTTGATCGCCGGGAAGGGCGGCTTCACCTTCGGCCAGCCCTTCTTGCCCTCGAGGGAGGAGATGAGCCCGGTCTCCTCGCCGCAGATGTAGGCGCCGGCCCCGCGGTGGACGATCACGTCGAGGCCGCGGCCCAGCAGCCCGGCGTCGTAGGCCTCGCGGACGGCGGCGTCGAAGACGCGCCAGGGTTGGACGTACTCGCCGCGGATGTACACGAAGCCGAGCGCCGACCGGATGGCGCGCGCCGCGATCAGCATGCCCTCGATGAGGGCGTGGGGGTCGCGCTCGAGGAGGTAGCGGTCCTTGAACGTGCCGGGCTCGCCCTCGTCGGCGTTCACGACGAGGTACACGGGGCCCGCGTGGCCCTTCGGGATGAAGGACCACTTCATGCCCGTGGGGAACCCGGCGCCGCCCAGGCCGCGGAGGTTGGAGGCCTTGACCGCCTCGAGGATCGCCGCCGGCTCCATCTCCTGCGCCCGGGCCCACGCCCCGTAGCCCCCGGTCTCGCGGTAGCCGGCGAGCGTCCGCGCCGCCGGTCGGTCGAAGTTGCGGGACAGGATCGGCTCCGTCGTCACCGGAGCTCCTCGAGGATGCGGTCGACCGTCTCCGGCGTGAGGTGCAGCTCGTAGCGGTCGTCGACCTGCATCATGGGGGCGGCCTCGCACGCGCAGAGGCACTCCACGGACTGCAGGGTCACCCGGCCGTCGTCGCTCGTCTCCCCCACGTCGATGCCGAGCCGCTCCCGCACGTGCCGCAGGATGTCCGGCGCGCCCGCGAGGTGGCAGGACAGGTTGTGGCACACCGCCACGACGTGACGGCCCTTCGGCTGGCGGAAGTAGAGGGTGTAGAACGTCACCACCTCGTGCACGTGGGCCGGCGAGAGGTCGAAGAGGCCGGCAACGTAGGCCTCCACGTCGAGCGAGATCCAGCCGAAGGTGTCCTGGGCCATGTGCAGCACGGGCAGCAGGGCGCCGCGCCGGTCGGGGTAGAGCGCCTGCAGGCGCCGCACCTCGGCCAGCTGCTCCGGCGAGAAGGCGACGGCGGCGCTCACCGGTCGAGCTCCCCACCGATCATGTTCACCGAGCCGAAGGTCGGGATGAGGTCGGCGACCATGCCCCCCTCGATCATCCGGTGGAGCGCGGCCATCGGGGGCAGGCAGGGCGGCCGGCACCGGACCCGGTACGGCCGGTCCCCGCCGTCAGACACCACGTAGAAGCCGAGCTCGCCGTTGGCGCCCTCGCTGGCGAAGTACGCCTCGCCCTTGGGCGGCCGGATCCCGTACCCCTCCATGATCAGCATGAAGTGGTTCATCAGCCCCTCGATCGATCCGTAGGTGTCCTCCTTCGAAGGCAGCATCACGCGCTTGTCGTCGGTGGCGACCCGCGCCAGCTCCCGCCGGTGCTGGCCGAGGAGGTTCGGGGAGAGCCGCAGGGGCACCAGCAGCAGCCCCTCCGTCTTGCCCTGCTTGCCCTGGTCGACGTAGGCGCTCGGCTCGATGGGCCGTCCCTCGAAGTCGACGTTGATCGGGCCGCCGGGCATGCGGGCGAGCGCCTGCTCGGCGATGCGCATCGACTGCTCCATCTCCGCCATGCGCACGAGGTAGCGGGCGTAGTTGTCGCCCGCCGGCTGGGTCGGCACCTCGAACTCGACCCGGTCGTACGCCCAGTGGGGCTGGGCCCGGCGGACGTCGTAGCCCACGCCCACCGCCCGCAGCAGGGGCCCGGTGATGCCGTAGGCCGTGGTCTCCTCGCGCGAGAGGACGCCCACCCCGACCATCCGGTCCAGGAAGATCCGGTTGCCGGTCAGCAGACGGTGGACCTCGTCGAGGACCTCGCGCACCTCCTCGAAGGCCTTCGTCATCTTGTCGGCGAACCCCTCGGGGAGGTCCGCGCGCACGCCGCCCACGCGCGCGTACGAGATCGTCAGGCGCGCCCCGGTGACGTCCTCGACCAGCTCCCACAGGTACTCGCGGGCCTTGATCATGTACAGGAAGACGGTGAACGCTCCCAGCTCCATCGCGGAGGCGCCGACGCACGTCAGGTGGTCGCAGATCCGGGAGATCTCGGCCATGGCGGTGCGGATGAAGGCGCAGCGCTCGGTCACCGCGATCCCGAGCAGCTTCTCGACCGCCGCCGCGTAGGCGAAGTTGTTGATGAGCGGCGAAACGTAGTTGAGGCGGTCGGTGTACGGGATAGCGTTGTTCCAGCCGCCGACCTCGCAGTCCTTCTCGAACGCCCGGTGGAGGTAGCCGATCTCCACGTCCGCCTTCCGGACGATCTCGCCGTCGAGCTCGGTGACGATCCGGATGATGCCGTGCATCGCGGGGTGCTGCGGCCCCACGCCGAGCTGCATCGGCTGGTGACCGGAGCCCGTCCCCGAACCCTCGCCCAGCATGAACTCGCGACGGACCGTCTCCGCCATGGCTAGTGGGGCGGCCCGATGAGCGGCTGGCGCCGGTTGATCGGGTAGTCCTTGCGGAGGGGGTGGCCCACGAACTCCTCGTACATCAGCAGGCGCCGCAGGTCGGGATGCCCCTCGAAGCGGATCCCGAACATGTCCCACACCTCGCGCTCGAGCCAGTCCGCGATCGGCCACAGGCCCACCGCGCTCGGCACGATGGCGTCGTCCTCCTCGACCCGGGTCTTGATGCGGACGCGGTGGTTGTGGCGAAGCGAGTAGAGGTGGTAGACCACCTCGAACCGCGGGCCGTCGTCCCCTCCCGCGTACGCCAGATAGTCGACGGCCGTGAGGTCCATCAGCACGTCGCAGGCCAGATCCGGCTCGTCCCGGCACGTGCGCAGCACGTCGAGCAGCGCCGGGCGGGCCACCTCGGCCGTGTGGTCACCCCGGTGATCGTGGGTCTGGAGGATGGCGGCGCCGAACCGGTCGCGCAGGCGCTGGAGGATCAGGTCGCCCGGCACTAGTACCTCTGGGTCTGGGCAGCGATCCTGTCCTGGAGCTTCATCAGGCCGTCGAGGACCGACTCCGGCCGCGGCGGGCAGCCGGGGATGTACACGTCCACGGGGATGATCGTGTCGATGCCCTGGACCGTGGCGTAGTTGTCGTAGAAGCCGCCCGTGCAGGTGCAGACGCCGAACGCCACCACCCACTTGGGCTCGGTCATCTGGTCGTAGATCCGCTTCAGGACGGGCGCCATCTTGTGCGAGATGGTGCCGACCACGAAGAGCACGTCGGCCTGGCGCGGGGAGAAGCGGGGCAGGCCGGCGCCGAAGCGGTCCACGTCGTAGTGCGAGCAGGCCGTGGCCATGTACTCCATGCCGCAGCACGCGGTCACGAACGGGTACTGGAAGATCGAGTACTTCCGGGCCCACCCGATCGCCTCGTCCAGCTTGGAGGTGAAGAAGGCGCCTACTCCCACTCGAGCCCCCCCTTCTGCCAGATGTACAGGAACCCCAGCATGAGAATCCCGAGGAACACGAGCATCTCGGCGAAGCCGAACCACCCCAGCTTCCGGTAGAGCATCGCCCACGGCCAGATGAAGAGGAGCTCGATGTCGATCAGGATGAAGAAGATCGCGACCGTCGAGAACTTGACGGCGAGGCGCCCCTGGGTGATCTCGATCGGGTCCTTGCCGGACTCGAACGGTTGGGCCTTCACGGGGGTCAGCCGGCGCGGCGCGATCAGCGAGGGCACGACCAGCATGGCGCCGGCCACCACGGCAGCGAACGCGAACGCCATGAGGATCGTCACGTGCTCCATCAGGCCTCTGCCGCCGCCTCGGTCTGCCGCTTGGCGTGATAGGAGCTGCGGACCAGCGGCCCGGCCTCCACGTGCGCGAACCCCAGGGCGTGGCCGATCTCGGCGAGCTCGCCGAACTCGGCCGGCGGGTAGTACCGCGCCACCGGCAGGTGCGCGGGCGACGGCCGCAGGTACTGGCCCAGCGTGAGGATCGACACGCCGACCTGGTACAGGTCCCGCATCGTCAGGACCACCTCGTCTCGCTCCTCCCCGAGCCCGAGGATGATACCCGACTTCCTCGGCAGACCGGGCGCCAGCGCGCCCGCCCGGCGGAAGAGCTCGAGCGTCCGCTCGTACCGGCCCCCGTGACGGGCCAGCTTGTACAGCCGCGGCACCGTCTCGACGTTGTGGTTGAGGACGTCCGGCCCCGCCGCGACGACCGTCTCGAGCGACGCGCGCCGGCCGAGGAAGTCCGGGATGAGCACCTCGATCCGGCAGGCGGGGGCCTGCCGGCGGACGGCGCCGATGGTGGCGGCCCAGTGGGCGGCGCCGCCGTCCGCGAGGTCGTCCCGGTTCACCGAGGTGATCACCACGTACTCCAGCCCGAGGGCGGCGACGGCCTGGCCGATCCGCTCCGGCTCCTCGCGGTCCTCCCACACGGGCGCCCCGTGGGCGATCGCACAGTAGCCGCAGTTCCGCGTGCAGACGTCGCCGAGGATGATGAACGTCGCGGTGGCGTCCTCCCAGCACTCGCCGATGTTCGGGCAGTGCGCCTCCTCGCAGACGGAGTGGAGGTTCAGCGCGCGCATCAGCCCCTTCAGCCGCATGTAGCGCGGCCCTCCGGGCGCGCGCACCTTCAGCCAGGGCGGCTTTCGCCCCTCGGGAGTCGCGCTCGGCTGGATCACCGGCAGTGGAAGCGTCACGCGCAACCTCTCACAACCTATGCATTATGCCACGGCGGGCCACCGCGATCGCGCGAGGGGAGCATGGTGACGACGGGTGCGACGCGGAGGCCACCGGACCCTCGGGAGCGGCGAATTTCCGAGGCCGTCGCGCGGTGGCACTGCCGTTGCTCCCTCCGGGATGCAGGCGTGCACACGACACGTGCAGACTCGAAGGGAGAAATCACCATGAGGACATCGACGTTCACTTCACTGGTCCTCGCCGCCGCGCTCGGGCTGGCGCCGGCGATCGCCGCCGCGCAGGCCGGCGGTGCCGGCGGCGCGTCCGGTGGCTCCGGTGGGGCATCGGGCGGGCCGGCCGGGTCGTCCGGAGCCCCCGCATCGGGCGGCAGTGGCGACACCGGCACCTCGGGGGGCACCGGCAGCCCCGGGACGGGTGGCCAGAGCGCGCCGAGCACGACCTCACCGCCTTCGGGGGGCGACCTCAGCGACAAGAGCCGCGGCGCCACGCCGAGCCCGTCGGCGGCCCCGTCGACCACGACCGGCAGCCCGTCGGCGAGCCCGACCACGGGTGACTTCATGGGCCGTCACACCATGAGCGGCGAGGTCACGAAGATCGACAAGTCGACCGGCATGTTCTCGCTCAGGACGAGCGAGGGGACGCTGGATCTGCACGCTCCGCCCTCCGCCCTCGCCGGCGTCGAGCAGGGCGACGAGGTCAGCGTCGAGATCGCGGTGAAGCCCGGCCAGTGACCCATCCACCCGTGGCGGCCCGCCGCGCGGCGGGCCGCCACGACGCCCCCCGCCCGCCGTTCGTTCGTGGCTCGCGGGTCCGCAGAAGCTTCACGGTGACGGGGCCCCGCGCGAGCGACTAGCGTGCGCGCTCGGGAGGCGCGATGGCGATGGAGGCACAGGCGGAGATCCGCGCCGTGCAGCACGAGACGCTCCTCGAGGCGGCCCGCCTCGTCGCCGACTGGCCGGGCGGGGAATCGTGCGCACGGATGCTCAGGGACGGTGCGCGAGGCGTGCTCGTCGACGAGGACTTAGCGGGGCGGCCACGAGTCGCGCGGTTGGTGCCGAAGGGGGGACTCGAACCCCCACGGGTTGCCCCACACGCCCCTCAAACGTGCGCGTCTGCCAGTTCCGCCACTTCGGCGACCGTGGACGAGGGCGAAGTATACCCTCAAGCCGCACGCAGGACAAACGCGCACGGGCCGCCGGCGTGCCGGCTCAGCGCACCCGGCCCCGGCTCTGTCGCAGACGGGGGTCGAGGGCGTCGCGGATGCCCTCGCCGAGCAGGTTGTAGGAGAGCACGGTCAGCAAGATCGCCGTGCCGGGATAGACCGACAGCCACCAGGCCAGCTCGATCGAGTCCTTGCCCTCGTTGAGGATGTTGCCCCAGGTGGCGTGCGGGGGCTGCACCCCCAGTCCGAGGAAGGACAGCCCCGACTCGGTGAGGATGGCGGCCGGGATGCCGAGCGTCATGGCCACCAGCACCGGCCCCATTGCGTTCGGCAGGATGTGACGCCAGATGATCCGGTAGGCGCTCGCCCCGATCGACTGCGACCAGATCACGAACTCGCGCTCCTTCAGCGCGAGGAACTCGGCCCGCACGAGCCGGGCCACGCCCATCCAGCCGGTGAGGCCGATCACGGCCATGATCGTCCAGATCGACGGCTTGAGGAAGGCGAGGACGGCGAGGAGCAGGAAGAACCGGGGAAAGACCAGCATCAGGTCGACCATGCGCATGATGGCGGCGTCGACGACCCCGCCGTGGTAGCCCGCGGCGGCCCCGAGCATCAGGCCGATCGCGGTGGCGATGCCCACCGACACGAAGCCCACCGCGAGCGACACGCGGGCGCCGTAGAGCATCCGCGAGAAGACGTCCCGCCCCAGCTGATCGGTGCCGAGCGGGTGCTGCCCGGAGGGCGGCGCCAGGATCTTCCGGACGTCGGGGCGGTTGGGATCCGAGGGCGCGATGACGGGCGCCAGCACGGCGAGGACGGCCAGGCAGAGCACCACCACGCCGCCGATGACGGCCAGGCGGTTGCGCGTGAACGCGCGCCAGAAGGCCTGCACCGTCAGCGCCGCCGGCGGCCCACGCGGATGCGCGGGTCGACCACGCTGTAGGCGAGGTCGGCGAGGAGGTTCGCGAAGAGGGTGAGGGCGGAGACGACCACCAGGTTGCCCATCAGGACGGGATAGTCGCGCTCGAACGCCGCCTGCACCATCAGCTGTCCCATCCCGGGGATCGCGAAAATGGACTCCACGATCACGCTGCCGCCGATCAGCCCGGGCAGCGACAGCCCGAGGATGGTCACGATCGGCAGCATGGCGTTGCGCAGCGCGTGCTTGCCGATGACCACGCGCTCGGCCAGCCCCTTGGCGCGCGCCGACTGGATGTAGTCCTGCCGGACGACCTCGAGCATGCTCTGCCGCATGTAGCGCGAGAACCCGGCGAGGCCGCCGAAGGTCGCCACCGCGACGGGCAGGATCAGGTGGCTCAGGAAATCCCACTGCTGCCGCCAGAAGGAAAGGTACTCCCAGTTCAGCGAGCGCAGGCCGGAGATCGGGAGCCAGTCGAGCTGCACGCCGAACAGGATCATCAGCAGCAGCGCGAGCCAGAAGTCGGGGGTGGCGAAGCCGACGAAGACGAAGACGGTGGTCACCTTGTCGAACGCCGAGTACTGCCGCGTGGCCGAGAGCACGCCGATGGGCACGGCGAGCGCGACGATGATGACCATCTCCACCACGTTGAGGAGCAGCGTGATCGGCAACCGCTCGACGATCATGTCCAGCACCGGCCGGCCGTGCGGGGCGAAGGAGCGGCCGAAGTCCAGACGCACGATCCGGCCGAGCCAACGCCCGTACTGGACGTGCAGCGGCTGGTCGAGCCCGTAGAGCTCGCGGAGCGCCTGGTAGGCCTGGGCGCTGTGCCGCTCGCTCAGCTCGCCGCCCGTCTGGGTCGCCAGCGGATCACCCGGCGCCAGGTGGAGCACGATGAACGAGATGAACGTGATGCCGAGCAGCAGGGGGATCGCGACGAGGAGGCGCTGGGCGGCGTAGCCGAGCATCGGGCGGGTATTCTAGCTCGCGGCGCGCCGGAGCCGGGCGGGCGCCTCGCCGGCGGGCGGCGCCGCGGCCGGTATGCCGCGCCGCCCCCCTCGCCCCGCTCGCCGCCCTCGCCCGCTCAGCCGGCGGTGTAGCGGTGCAGGTGCTTGGGGACGAACCACTCGGTGAAGTTCCAGCTGAGGCCAGCCGGCCCCGGATCCACCCCGTGGACGCGGCCGCTCACGGCGGGCAACGCGTCGCGCCAGTAGAGGAAGATCACCGGCTGGTCGGCCGCGAGGAGCGCGTGCAGCCGGTGGTAGGTGGCCACGCGCTCGGACTGCTCGCAGGTCGCGCGCCCCTTCTCCAGCAGCGCGTCCACCTCGCGGTTGCGGTAGGAGATGACGTTCAGCTGGTCCGGGCCCATCTGCGACGAGTGCCAGATCAGGTACTGGTCGGGGTCGATGCCCGTCCCCCAGCCGAGCACGATCGCGTCGAAGCGGCGCTTGTTGACGTGCTCCTTGAGGAACGACGCCCACTCGAGGACGCGGATCTCGACGCCGACCCCGAGCTCGCGGAGGGACGCCTGGATGATCTCGGCGATCTTCTTCCGCTCGTCATTGCCCTGGTTGGTGAGGAGCTCGAAGGTGAACGGCCGCCCGTCCTTCACCAGCAGGCCGTCGGCGTTGCGCTGCTTCCAGCCCGCCGCCGCGAGCAGCGCCTGGGCCCGGGGGAGATCGTGGGGGACGGGCCGGACGTCCGGGTTCTCCGCCCAGGTGCCGGGGCGGAACGGGCCGGTGGCCTCCCGGCCGAGGCCGAAGACGACCCCCTGGAGGATCTCCTGCTTGTTGATGGCGTGCGCGAACGCCATGCGCACGCGGTGGTCCGCGAAGCGCGGGTCCTGGAGGTTGAAGCCGAGGTAGGTGTAGCCGCTGCCGGGGTAGCGGAACTTGTTGTAGGCCCGCTCGAACGCGGGGTACTCGGTCTGCCGCGTGTACTGCAGCGCGGTCAGGCCGGCCACGTCCACCCCCTTGGCCTTCAGCTCGAGGAAGATCGTCGCCTGGCTGGGGATGATCCGGTAGACGACGCGCGAGATGTGGGGGCGGCCGGCGAAGTACTCCTGGTTGGCGACGAGCACGATCTTCTCGCCGGACTTCATCTCCTGGAAGCGGTACGGCCCCGTCCCGACCGGCGCGCTCCAGTTCTGCGGCGCCTCCCGCAGCTTGCCCGCCTCCACGTACTCCTCCAGGAGATGGCGCGGCAGGATCTTCATCCCCCACGAGAGCAGGGCCTTGGCGTACGGCTTGCCGTAGGTCACCCGCACCGTGTGCGGGTCCAGCGCCTCGACCCGCTCGACGTCCTGCAGGTCGCTCTTGTACGGGTTCGGCGTCTTGGGGTTGACCATGGCCGCCCACGTGAACACGACGTCGTCGGCGGTGAAGGCCCGGCCGTCGTGCCAGCGCACGTCGTCGTGGAGGCGGAACGTGAGCGTGAGGCAGTCGCGGCTGAACTCCCAGGAGCGGGCCAGCTCCCCCACCAGCTTCAGGTCGCGGTCGACCTTGACGAGGCCGTTGTAGAGGAGGTCGCCGACGGCATGGGAGGGGGCGTCGTTGGTAATGTTCGGAATGAGACCCGAGACGTTGCCGAGCGAGGCCTCGATCAGCGTGTCGCCGTAGGCCGGCACCGGTTCGCCCACGCGGGGAGCGGCCGGGGCCGACCCCGCCTCGCCGTCGCAGCCCGCCGCCAGCGCGAGCGCCGCCGCCAGGACGCCGAGCCGGCGGAGGACGGCGAGACGGCCCACGCTACTTCGTCGGCGCGGCGGGGGCGGGGGTGGCCGGGGCCGGGGCCGGCGTCGCCGGCGCGGACGACGCCGGTGGCGCGGGCGCCGGCTCGCGGATCACGCTGCTCGCGCGCTCGCCACCGAGCAGCGCCAGCGTGAACGACGTGGCCGCGAACAGCACCGCGATGGCGCCGGTGATCTTGCCGAGGACCGTCGGCGTGCCCATGGACCCGAAGACGGCCTGGCTGCCGGCGCCGCCGAAGGCGGACCCGATGTCCGCGCCCTTGCCGGACTGCAGGAGCACGATGCCGATGATGGCGAAACACATGAGCACGTGGAGCACGGTGAGCGCGACGATCATCTACTCCCCTCTCGAGGCGGCGCCGCGCGCCGCCTTCCTGACGATCGCGATGAATCCCGGGCCGGTGAGGCTGGCTCCCCCGACGAGGGCGCCGTCGATCTCGGCCTCGGCCATGAGCGCATCGGCGTTGTCGGCCTTGACGCTGCCGCCGTAGAGGATCCGCAGCCTCTGGGCGACCTCCTTCGAGGTCACTTCCGACAGCAGCCCGCGCAGGTAGCCGTGCACCTCCGCCGCCTGCCCCGGCGTGGCGTTGACGCCGGTGCCGATCGCCCACACGGGCTCGTACGCGAGCACGCACCGGGTGACGGCGGCGGGCTCGAGGCCGACCAGGCCGGCCCGCAGCTGGCCCTCCACGGTGGTGAACGTGAGCCCCTGCCGGCGCTCCTCCGCCGTCTCGCCGACGCAGAGCACGGGCGTGAGGTTGTGCCGCAGCGCCGCCGCGACCTTGCGGGCGATCTGCTCGTCGGTCTCGCCCATCTCCCGCCGGCGCTCCGAATGACCGAGCAGCACCAGCCGGCAGCCGAGGTCCGCGAGCATCGGTGCCGCGATCTCGCCGGTGTGGGCGCCGGTGTCCTCCCAGTGGCAGTTCTGGCCGCCGACGGCGATCGGCGTGCCGGCCAGCGTCTCCGCCACGGCGGGCAGCGCCGTGAACGGCGGGCAAACCGCCACCTCGACGCCCCGCGGGCGCTTGAGCCCGTCGCGGAGGGCCCCGGCCAGGGCGCGCGCCTCCGCCACCGTGCCGTGCATCTTCCAGTTGCCGATCACGAGCGGCGTGCGCATCCATCCTCCGCGAGAGCGACGACACCGGGCAGCGCCCGACCCTCGAGGAACTCGAGGAACGCCCCGCCCGCCGTCGAGATGTACCCGATCCGGTCGCTGACCCCGGCCTGGTTCACGGCCGCGATGGTATCGCCTCCGCCGACCACGGAGAAGGCCGCCGATTCGGCGACGGCCCGGGCGATCGCCACCGTGCCGGCGGCGAAGGCCGGCTTCTCGAAGACGCCCATCGGTCCGTTCCAGACGATGGTCCGGGCGCCCTTCAGGACCGCGGCGAAGCGCTCGACGGTGAGCGGGCCGATGTCGAGGCCCATCTGGGCATCGGGGATCTCCCGGATGCCGACGACGCGTCCGGCGGGGCTGTCGAGACCGTCGGCCACCACGACGTCGACCGGGAGGACCACGTTCGTGGAGCGGCGGCGCGCCTCGTCCAGCGCCCCCCGCGCGGTCTCGACGCGCTCGGGCTCCACCAGGGACCGGCCGACGGGGTGACCGAGGGCACGCAGGAAGGTGAAGGCCATGCCGCCGCCGATGAGGAGGGCGTCGACCCGCTCCAGCAGGTGCTCGACCAGGGCCACCTTGTCGGAGACCTTGGCGCCGCCCAGCACGGCGGCGAGCGGACGCTCGGGCGCCTCCAGGAGCCGGCCGAGCGCCGTGAGCTCCTGCTGCATCAGCAGCCCGGCCGCGGCCGGCCGGAGGTGTCGGGTGATGGCCTCGATCGAGGCATGGGCCCGGTGGGCGGCCGCGAAGGCGTCGTTGACGTACACGTCGGCGAGGGCGGCGAGGCGCCGGGCGAACTCGTCGTCGTTGGCCTCCTCGGCGGCGTGGAAGCGGAGGTTCTCGAGCAGGAGCACCTCGCCCGGCGCCAGCGCCCGTGCCATCGCCTCCACCTCGGGCCCCACGCAGTCGGGCGCCAGGGTGACCGTCCGTCCCAGCAGCGCGGCCAGCCGCCCGGCGACGGGACGCAGCGAGTAACGCGGGTCGGGCGCGCCCTTCGGGCGGCCCAGGTGCGAGGCGAGCACGACGGCGGCGCCCCGGTCGAGCAGGAGCCGGATCGTGGGCAGGACGGCGCGGAGCCGAGTATCGTCCGACACCGCGCCGGCCTCGAGCGGGACGTTGAGGTCGACGCGCAGGAACACGCGCCGGCCCCGGACGTCCACGTGCTCGACGGAGAGCGTGCGCACCGGTCGGCCGGCTACAGGCTCTTGCCGATGAAGCGGATCAGGTCGCGCACCCGGCAGGAGTACCCCCACTCGTTGTCGTACCAGGCCAGGACCTTGATCAGGTTGCCCTCGATCAGCGCGGTCGAGGGCAGGTCGACGATCGAAGAGTGGGCGTTGCCGTTGAAGTCCGAGGAGACGAGCTCCTCGTCGGTGGCGTCGAGGATGCCCCGGAGCGCTCCGGACGCCGCCTCCCGGTAGGCCTCGTTCACGGCCTGGACGCTCGCCGTCCGGTCCAGCTCCGCCACCAGGTCGATGACCGACACGTTGGCGGTGGGCACGCGGATGGCGATCCCGTCGAGCTTCCCCTTGAGCTTGGGCAGCACCAGCCCCACCGCGGTGGCCGCCCCCGTCGTGGTCGGGATCATGCTGAGCGCGGCGGCCCGCGCCCGCCGCAGGTCCTTGTGCGGGAAGTCGTGTACCGGCTGGTCGTTGGTGTACGAGTGCACGGTCGAGGCGAAGCCCCGCTTGATGCCGAAGCGGTCGTCGAGGACCTTGGCCACGGTGGCCAGGCAGTTCGTCGTGCACGAGGCGTTCGAGATGATCCGGTGCCGGGCCGGATCGTAGCTCTTCTCGTTGACGCCGAGCACGAGGGTCACGTCCGGGTCCTTCGCGGGCGCGGTGATGATCACCTTCTTGGCGCCGGCCGCGATGTGCTTGGAGGCGGTGGCGGTGTCCCGGAAGATGCCCGTCGACTCGACGACCACGTCGACGCCGAGCTCCCGCCAGGGCAGGGCGCCGGGGTCCTTGATCGCGCACACGCGGATCTCCCGCCCGTTGACGAAGATCGCCTCGCCCTTGGCCGTGACGTCGGCCGCGAGCGTGCCGTGCACGGAGTCGTGCTTCAGCAGGTGGGCGAGCGTCCGGGCATCGGCGAGGTCGTTCACGCCGACCACCTCGAGCTCGGGGGTCTCGAGGGCGGTCCGGAAGAAGACGCGCCCGATGCGGCCGAAGCCGTTGACACCGACTCGAATGCTCATGGAAGGGCTCCTTGTGGGGCGAGGGGTCCTGCCGGGTCTGCAGTTTGTTCAGCGTCGAGTATACGGTTACTTACAGCACGCGGGCAACTGTCAGCACGCCGACCCGTGCCGCGCCCGCGGCGTGCAGCGCGCGGGCGCACTCCTCGACGGTCGTGCCCGTCGTCACGACGTCGTCCACGAGGACGACGTGACGCCCGGCGACGGCCGGGGAGGCGACGAAGGCCCCACGCACGTTCGCCCGCCGCTCGGCGGCGCCCAGCTCCGTCTGGGGCCGGGTGGCGCGGGTGCGGGCCAGCCAGCGCCGGCGCACGCGGACGTCCAGGGCGCCGGCGATCCGTACGGCCAGCAGCGCGGCCTGGTTGAAGCCGCGCTCGGTCTGCCGGGCGCGGGCGAGGGGCACGGGCACCAGGCCCGCCACGTCCGCGGGGACGGCGGGCGCGCACTGCTCGACGACGAGCGCGGCCAGGGGCCGGGCGAGCGCGGTCATGCCGCGGAACTTGAAGGCGTGGATGGCGTCGCGCGCCACGCCGTCGTAGGCGGCGGCGGCCCGGGCCCAGTCGTACGCCGACGAGGACCCGACGCACGCGCCGCACAGGGGCCACCGGAGATCGCCCGCGCCGGGTCCGGCGGCGGGCGGCGGAGCGTGGAGGGCCGGCAGCGGCCGGCCGCAGCGCGCGCACCAGGGGGCCGGGAGCCGGGGGATCGCCGACCAGCAGGGTCCGCAGAGCGGGTCGCGCCGGCCGGCGGCCAGGGTCGCGCCGCAGACGGGACAGAGCGCGGGAAAGAGGAGGTCGAGGGCGGCGACGCCGAGGGCGCGCAGCTCGCCGATCAGCGGGCGGACGCGGCGACCAGCGTGTTCCAGCGGTGGCACGTCGGACAGCGGTCCCGCCAGGTGGACACCGACGCCCCGCACGCCTGGCAGCGGTGAGGCCAGTCGAAGCCGTGCCCCAGCCGCAGCGCCCGCCGGTACTCCTCGAGCGCGTCTCGCGTGTCGCCGCGCCGCTCGAACACCGCGCCGAGGAACGCGTGGACGACGGCGAGATCGGGCGCCCGCACCTCGAGCTTCTCGAAGACCTCCGCCGCCTCGTCGAGCATCTCCAGCTCGAAGTAGACGCGGCCGAGCGCGGCGGCGACGGCGAGGTCGTCGGGGGCGCGCTCGGTCGCCGAGCGGTAGAGGCCGATCATCCGCGTCGGGCGCCCCTCCTCCCGGTACACGCGCTCGAGCCGGGCGAGGACGGGCAGCGCGGGGCGCAGCTCGGCGGCGCGCTCCCAGGCGCGCACGGCCTCCCGCTGGTCGCCGGCGGCGGCGTGCGCGTCCCCGAGCGCGATGGCCGCGGGCAGGAACTGGCGATCCGCGCGCACGGAGGCACGGAAGTGGACGATGGCGGCCGCGGGATCGTCGCGCGCCAGCCCGAGCCGGCCCGCCTCGTAGTGCCCGACCGCGAGCCATTCGGCCTCGGCCGCCCGGTCCCCAAGACTGGCCACCGCGAGCACCCTCGCCTGGAGCGCGACCGCCTCGTCCCAGTCGCCGCGCTCCACGGCCAGGTCGCGCAGCCCGCGGAGCGCGTCCGGATGCTCGGGCCATCGCTGCAGGACGAAGCGGTACAGCGTCGCCGCTTCCTCCCCGCGTCCGGCGCGCCGCGCCTCCCCCGCGCGCCGCATGGTCTCGGCCGCCTGGGGGTCCCCCACGTCGCCCCGCCGCCCGGCTCGCCGGAGCGCGCCGAGCAGCGGCCCGGAGAGGGAGAGGAGCTGGCGCAGCGAGACGGGCATGGGGACGTCGGGGGCGGACGGGCGGCGGCGCGGCCGGTCAGCCGGCGGCCATCCGCTGCTCGTCCTCCGCGAGGCGCTGGCAGCCGATGCAAAAGCGCGCGAACGGCAGCGCCTCCAGCCGCTTGTCCGCGATGGGCTCACCGCAGCGCTCGCAGTCGCCGAACGAGCCGTCGTCGATGCGCTTCAGCGCCGCCGTCACGTCGCGCAGCAGCCGGCTCTCGCCGTTGCCGAGCTCGAAGACGAACTCGCGCGTGTAGGCGGTGCTCGCCTGGTCGCCCAGGTCCTTGTTGGAATCGTCCTGCTGGTCCTTGTACAGCACGGTACGACCCACGACGTCGGAGAGCTGGCGCTGCTTCTCGAGCAGCTGCGCCCGGAAGCGCGCCAGACGGTCCTTCTTCATCACGTCCTCCCCTGCGAGACGCCGCGCGACGGCGCGCGTTCGTCGTACGCTAGCATCGCTCGGGGCGGAGGCGCAAGGCGATCAGCCGCCGTCCACGGCGAGAGACGGTGCGTCGCCCCACAGCCGCTCGAGGGCGTAGTAGGCGCGCGTGTCCTCGAGGAAGACGTGCATGAGCACGTCGCCGTAGTCGAGCAGGACCCAGCCGCTGTCCGGCTGCCCCTCGGCGTGCCGCGGGCGCACGCCGTCCGCCTTGAGCGTCTCCCGGATGGCGTCGATGATCGTGTCGACGTGGGTCACCGAGCGGCCGCTGCAGACCAGGAAGTAGTCCGCGACGCTCGACACGGCGTGGACGTCGAGCACGACCAGGTCGACGGCCTTCTTCTCGAGCGCGGCCCGCGCGGCGCGCCGCGCCGTCCGCTCGGCGGACGGGAGGCTCACCGGGTGTCGTACAGGCCGCGGGCGCGTACGTGCGCGACCACCGCGGGCGGCATGCGGTAGGCGACCGACCGTCCCTCGCGGAACCGCCGGCGCAGGTCGGAGGCCGAGATCGGCAGCGACGTCGCGTGGACGACCAGGACGCCCGCCGCCGGCGTGGGCCCGTCGCTCACGGTGACCAGGCCGCCGGGCACGCCGATCCCGCGGAGCACCTTCTGGGCGGCGGCGCCGGCGGGGTCGAACGCGCTGCCCGTTCGCGGCACCACCGCGAGTCGCGCGAGGGCCGCGATCCGGCGGGGCTCGCGCCACGCGAGGAGATCCAGGAACGTCTCCGACCCGAGCAGCAGGGTCAGCTCGTCGCCGGTGGTGCGGAGGCTCTCCAGCGTGTCGACGGTGTACGACGGGCCCGACCGTCGCAGCTCCAGGTCGGACACGGCGAACCCCGGATGGTCGCCGATGGCGAGGCGCACCATCTCGAAGCGGTCGGCGGCCGGTGCGAGCTGACCGTTGGGCTTGTGCGGCGGCGCGGCGGCCGGCACGAAGAGCACCCGGTCGACGGGAAGCCGTTCCAGGATCTCGTCGGCCAGGAGCAGGTGCCCGTAGTGGACGGGATTGAAGGAGCCGCCGAAGACCGCGACGCGGGTCAACGGCCTAGTCCCGCACCTGCCCGTCCCCGTGGACGACGAACTTGGTGGTCGTCAGCTCGCGCACGCCGACCGGACCCCGCGCGTGGAGCCGGGAGGTGGAGATGCCCATCTCCGCGCCCATGCCGAACTGGTTGCCGTCGACGAGCCGCGTGGAGGCGTTCACGAGCACGGCCGCCGCGTCCACCTCGCGCGTGAACCGGCGCGCGCGGACGAGGTCGCGCGTGACGATCGCCTCGGCGAGGCCGGAGCCGTGGCGCCGGATGTGGGCGATGGCCTCGTCGAGCCCGTCCACGACCCGGATCGCGAGGATCAGGTCGAGGTACTCCTCGTCCCAGTCCGACGGCGAGGCCGGGCGGGCCGCCGGGAGCAGCGCGCAGGCGCGCGGACAGCCGCGCAGCGCCACCCCGGCGTCGGCGAGGAGGGCGCCGACCGCCGGCAGGAAGGATGCGGCCACGCTCGCGTCCACCAGGAGCGTCTCGAGCGCGTTGCAGACCGACGGGCGATGGGTCTTGGCGTTCAGCACGATGGCCGCCGCCATGTCGAGGTCCGCGCCGCCGTCCACGTAGACGTGCACGAGCCCCTTGTCGTGCTTGAGCACGGGCACCCGCGAGTGCCGGCTCACCCAGCGCACGAACTCCTCGCCCCCGCGCGGGATGACGAGGTCGATGAGCTCGTCCTGCTCGAGCATGGCCGCGACGGCGGCCCGGTCCGTCACGTCGATGAACTGGATGGCCGCGGGCGGCCCTCCCGCCTTCTCCAGCGCCTTGGCCATGACGGCGGCGATGAGGCCGTTCGACTCCACCGCCTCGCTGCCGCCCCGGAGCACCACCGCGTTGCCGGCCTTGACGCAGAGGCCGGCGGCGTCGGCGGTGACGTTCGGGCGCGACTCGTAGATGAAGCCGATGACGCCCAGCGGGACCCGCACCCGCTGGATCTCGATGCCGCTGGGGCGGCGCCAGGTCTCCACGACCTCGCCCACGGGGTCCGGGAGCGCGGCGATCTGGCGCAGCCCGATCGCCATCTCCTCGATCCGCGGCTCGGTCAGGGTGAGGCGGTCCAGGAACGCCCGCGTGACGCCGGCGGCGCGGGCGCGCTCGAGATCCTGCCGGTTCGCGTCGGTGAGCGCCCGGACCTTCTCCTCGAGGCCGCGGGCCATCGCGAGGAGCGCCTCGTTCTTCACGCGCGTGGGGGCGACCGCGAGGCCGCGGGCCGCCTCCCGGGCCGCCCGGGCCTTGCTCTCGACGAGGCTCTTCACGTCCATCCGGTCTCCCCCGCTGCCGGCGTCACAGGATCACCAGATTGTCCCGGTGAATGACCTCGTCGACGCCCGCGTAGCCGAGCCGGGCCTCGATCTCGCGGGTCTTGGCCCCGCGGACGCGGCGGAGCTCGTTGGCCTCGAAGTTCACGAGGCCCCGCGCGAACTCTTTGCCGTCCTCGGCGCCGGCCACGGCGACCACCTCGCCGGCGACGAAGTCGCCCTCGACGTCGACGAGCCCGGAGGGCAGCAGGCTCTTTCCCCCCTGAGTTAAAGCCCTGACCGCGCCGGCGTCAACCGTGAGCCGGCCCTGAGGCGGCACGGCGAAGGCGATCCAGCGCTTGCGGGCGGCCAGGCGATCGGTGCGTGGCACGAAGTAGGTGCCGACCGGCTCGCCGCGCAGGACGCGCGCGAGCACGCCGGCGTCGCGGCCGCTGGCGATCACCATCGGCACGCCGGCGGCCCCCGCCTTCTGCGCCGCCTGGAGCTTGGTCGCCATGCCGCCCACGGCCCCCGCGCCCGTCCCCGTCCACACCAGGCGCTCGATGTCCTGGGTGATGCCCTCCACCGTGTCGAGCTTGCGGGCGCCGGGGTCGACGGCGGGGTTCGCCGTGTAGAGCCCGTCGACGTCCGTGAGCAGGACGAGCAGGTCCGCCTCGATGAGCGAGGCGACGAGCGCGCTCAGGTTGTCGTTGTCGCCGACCTTGATCTCCTCGACGGCCACGGTGTCGTTCTCGTTGACGATCGGCAGCACCCCCAGCCGCAGCAGCGCGAGCAGCGTGTTGCGGGCGTTCAGGTAGCGGGCGCGGTCGCCGATGTCCTGCGCCGTGAGCAGCACCTGCCCCACCGCCACCCGGTGCCGCTTGAAGGCCGCCTCGTAGTACCGCATGAGCGCCGATTGCCCGACCGCCGCCGCCGCCTGCTTCTCGGGGACCGATCGAGGCCGGCGTCCCAGGGCCAGGCGCGCGGTGCCCGTCGCGATGGCGCCCGACGTGACCAGGACGACGTCGCGGGCGCCGGCGGCGCGGGCGGCGGCGAGATCGGCCGCGAGCGCCGCGATCCGCCTCCGGTCCGGCCCCGTGTCCGGCGCGGTGACGAGCCCGCTGCCGACCTTGACGACCAGCCGGCGGACCCGGCCTAGCTGGCGGCGCGCGACCATCCCACCCGGTCCAGATGGCGCGCGATCGCCCGGACGAGCTCGGGCAGGCCGCGGCCGGTGGCGGCGGAGACTGCCAGGAAGGGCCGGGACGCGGCCAGGCAGTGGCGGCGGATGCGCTCGAGCGCCGCCGCCGCCTGGGGGTCGCCCTCGCACAGGTCCACCTTGCCGGCCAGGACGATCTGCGGCCGGGCGGCGAGCGCGGCGGAGTACGCGGCGAGCTCGCCGTCGATCACGGCGAGGTCGTCGACGGGGTCCCGGCCGGTCGAGGGATCCAGATCGAGCAGGTGCAGCAGCAGACGGGTCCGCTCGGTGTGACGCAGGAACTGGTGCCCGAGCCCGCGCCCCTCGGCGGCGCCCGGGATGAGGCCGGGCAGGTCGGCGATCACGAACGACCGGTCGGCGTCGGCCCGCACGATGCCCAGCGTGGGGGCGAGCGTCGTGAACGGGTAGTCCGCGATCTTCGGCCGGGCCGCCGACAGCCGCGAGACGAGCGTGGACTTGCCCGCGTTCGGGAAGCCGACGACGCCCACGTCCGCCAGGAGCTTGAGCTCCAGGTGCAGCCAGCGCTCGGGGCCCGGCCGACCGAGGTCCGCGCGCCGTGGCGCCTGGTTCGTGGAGGTCGCGAACCGCGCGTTGCCGCGTCCCCCGCGGGCGCCCGGCACGGCGAGCAGCCGCTGGCCGGGGCTGACGAGGTCGCCGAGGTGGTCGCGCGTGTCCCGGTCCGTCACGACGGTGCCCAGCGGCACGCGGAGGACCAGGTCGTCCCCGCTCGCGCCGTGCCGGTTGCTGCCCTGCCCGTGCTGGCCCCGCTCGGCGTGGTAGTGGCGCCGGTAGTGGAAGTCGAGGAGCGTGGTGAGCGCGGGGTCGGCCTCGAGCCAGATCGAGCCCCCGTCGCCGCCGTCACCACCGTCGGGACCCCCCCGGGGCACGAACTTCTCGCGGCGGAAGCTCACGCAGCCGGCCCCGCCGTCGCCCCCCTTGACGAAGATGTCGATCTCGTCGACGAACATCGGGAGAGGCGGCCCGGGCCGCCCGCGGTGGGCGCGCTCAGGCGGGCTGCGCGGGCTGGGTCAGGATGCTGATGTAGCGCGAGCCGCGGCGCCGCTCGAACCGCACCCACCCGTCGATCTTCGCGAACAGGGTGTCGTCCGAGCCCAGGCCGACGTTCGCGCCGGGCTTGAAGCGCGTGCCGCGCTGCCGCACCAGGATCGAGCCGCCCGTGACGAACTGCCCCCCGAATCGCTTGATGCCGAGCATCTGGGGGTTCGAGTCCCGGCCGTTCCGCGAGCTGCCGACGCCCTTCTTGTGTGCCATGACCTCGTTACACCTCGATCCCGGTGATGCGGACGGTCGTCACCGGCTGGCGGTGGCCGTGGTGCCGGCGGTAGTTCTTGCGCCGCTTGAACTTCACCACGGTCACCTTCTTCGCCCTGCCCTGGCTCACCACCTCGCCCCGGACGCGGGCGTTGCGCAGCCCATCCGGCGTGGTGATGAGATCCCCGTCCCGCGACACCAGCAGCACGGACCCGAACTCGACCGGGGCCCCCTTGTCGCCCGCGAGCTTCTCGACCGAGATCACCTGGCCGGGCGACACGCGGTACTGCCGGCCCCCTGTCGCGATCACCGCTTCCATGGACTCCTCTACGCTTCCCCGGTGTGTGTGGTGTGACGGCCGTCTATAAGACCACACATCGTCGGGCCCCGTCAACACGCCGCGCTCACGCGGGGCGCAGATACTCCGCGAGCTGCTTGCGCACGAACAGCCGCGAGCGGTGTACCCGCGACTTCACGGCGGGCAGGCTGATGCCGAGCGCCTCGGCGATGTCCGGGTTCGACAGCCCCTCCACGTCGTGGAGGACGAGGGCCGTTCGGTAGTCCGGGGGCAGCCCGTCGATCGCCCGCTCCAGCACCTCGCGCAGCTCGCCCTGCAGCGCGCGCTCGTCCACGCGGTTCGACCAGTCGTCCATCGGCTCGAAGTGCCGGCCGTCCACGTCGAGCGCGGGGAGCACGTCGTCCAGCCCGATCTCGCGCGCCCGGCTCCGCCGCGCGCGGAGCTTCTGGTACGCCGCGTTCGCGGTGATGCGGTAGAGCCACGAGCCGAACGCCGACTCGCCCTTGAAGGTGTGGATCTTCCGGGCCGCCGTCCACAGGGCGTCCTGGGCCGCCTCCTGGGCGTCCTCGTTGGACCCCGTGATGCGGACGGCCAGCCGGTACACGCGGTCGCCGTAACGCTCGACCAGCTGCTCGGCCGCCTCCGGGTCCTCCCGGCGCAGCCCGTCGACGAGCTCGGCGTCGACGTCCGGTCGCGTGCGCGGCGCCACGTTCATCGCCCCGCCTCGTAGAGCGCCAGGTAGCGCTTCAGCTCGCGTACGCACTGCTCCATCACGCCGATGTCCTTCGTGACCTTGGTGAGGAGGATCGCGCCCTCCAGGGCCGCCACCAGGAAATGCGCGACCGGCTCGGCATCGCAGTCCGCGCTCACCTCGCCGCGCGCCTGGGCCTCGCGGAGCGCCGTCATCAGCCGCCCCCGCCACGCCTCGAAGACCGACGCCAGCCGGGCGCGGAATCCCTCGTGCACGTCGGAGAGCTCGGAGGCCAGGTTGCCCATGGCGCAGCCTCCCACGCAGTTGCGCTCGCGCTGGGCCTCCAGCACCCGATCCAGGAAGCAGCGGATCTGGCCGAGCCGGGGCTGCCCCGGTTCCGAGAAGCACGGGTCGAGGGTGCGCTCGACGAACCGGGCGACGATCCGGTCGAGGATCGCGTAGCCCAGGTCTTCCTTGCTGCGGAAGTGGTAATAGAAGTTGCCCTTGCCCACGCCGCTGGCGCGCAGGACCTCGTCGAGGGCCGTGTTCTGGTAGCCCCGCAGGTGCATCAGGCGGGTGGCTGCCTCGACGATGGCCTCGCGCGTGGCCCGACTCTGCCGGGCCCGGCTCCCCTCGATCTCGGTCCTGGCGCTCATCTGTACCAACCAGTCGGTACACAACCCTAAACCAACCCCCCGCACCCGGTCAATCCCGGCCGACCGCCCCGTCGATCCCGCCCGGTCAATCCCCAGGTCGGCCGGAACCGGGGCCGGGGCTCGAGCACCGCCCCGGCTTCGCCGGGGCGGTTGCGAGCGTCGGGGGGGGGGTGGGGGGCGCCCGGAGGCCCCCACGCAGCTAAAACAGCGGCGCGGCCACGCGAAGCGCGGCCATGACGACGGGCTTCGGATAGAGGCCGAGGAGCACGACGCCCAGCGCGCAGAGGAGCACCGAGAGGGCGAGCGTCGGCGACAGCGGGACCCGACCGGGACGGTCCGGGGGCTCGATGTACATCTTCCTGGCGACGACCAGGTAGTAGAAGAGCGCCACGACGGTCAGGATGGCGCCGAGCAGCACGAGCCAGTAGAGCCCCTGCTCGGCGGCTGCCCAGAAGACGTAGAGCTTCGCCCAGAACCCGGCCACGAACGGGATGCCGCCGAGCGAGAGCAGGAACAGCAGCATCGCCAGGGCGAGCAGCGGCGAGCGCTGGGCGAGGCCGCGGAAGGCGCTGATCGCCTCGGACCCCTCGGCGCGCGCGAGTGCCTCCACGACCAGGAAGGCTCCCATGTTCCCGAAGACATAGGCGACCAGGTAGAAGAGCACCATCGCCGTGCCCGATGCGGAGGCGGCGGCGACCCCGACCAGCATGTAGCCGATCTGCGCGATCCCGGAGTAGGCCAGCAGGCGCTTGGCGTTCTGCTGCGGGATCGCCATCAGGTTGCCGGTCAGCATCGTCACCGTCGCGAGGGCGGCCGCGATCGGCACCCACGCCGCGGCGTGCGCGCCGGTGCCCTCGAAGTACACGCGGAAGAGCGCCACGAATCCGGCCGCCTTCGGCGCCACGCTGAGCCAGGCGACGAAGGGCGTGGGGCCGGCCTCGTAGGTGTCCGGCACCCACATGTGGAACGGGAACGCCGCGACCTTGAACAGGAACCCCACGAGGGCGAGCAGCAGGCCGAGCTGCAGCAGCGGATGGTCGCCGTCGAGGGCCCGGGCCACGGCGCCCAGGTCGGTGCTGCCGACCGCGCCGTAGACGAAGGACAGCCCGTAGGCCATGACGGCCGAGGACACGGAGCCGACGAGGAAGAACTTCAGGGAGGCCTCCACGGCCTCCCCCTCGCTCTTGCGGAAGCCGGCGAGGACGTACAGCGGGATCGACATCAGCTCGAAGGCCACGAACAGCACGATGAGGTCCCGGGCGGACGCGAGCACGAGCATCCCGAGCAGGGAGGCCAGCACCAGCACGTGGTACTCGGCCGCCCGCCGCGCGAAGGCGCGCTCCGGCAGCGAGATGCCCGCCAGGAGCCCGATGAAGGTCGCGGTCAGGAAGAGCCGCTTCACGAACAGGGCGAGGCCGTCCTGCACGAAGCGGCCGCCCAGGGCGGGGCCCGCCGGCTCCAGGAGCAGGGCGACGGCCAGCAGGGCCAGCACCCCGAGCGTCGCCAGCCAGGCGATCGGGCGGCGGTCGTCCCCGCGGGCGAGAAGACCGGCCACGAACACCGCCACGAGCAGCGCGCCGAGGCCGAGCTCGAGCGCGAACGGGCCGAGTCCGCTCACGGCCGGATGATCCGGGCCAGGAGCGGGACCGTCGCCGTGTCGACGGGCCCGATCGCCAGCCCCGGCGCCACGCCGAACACCACGATCACCGCCGTGAGCAGCACGAGGGCCACCCACTCCGGCCCGCGGGCGTCCTCGAGGTGGTGGAAGTGCGGCGAGGGCGGGCCCCAGAAGATCTGCTTGGCCACCCGCAGCACGTAGACCGCGGTCAGGAAGGTCCCGGCGACGGCCGGCCACAGCCACCACGGATGGGCCGAGCGCCACGCCCCCATGAACGTCAGCAGCTCGGCCACGAAGCCGGAGGTGGCCGGCAGCCCGAGCGACGAGAGGCTGGCCACCGTGAACGCGGTCGCGATGCCCGGCATGACGCGGCCGAAGCCGCCCATCCTGAAGATCTCGCGGGAGTGCGCCTTCTCGTAGACGAGCCCGACGAGGGCGAAGAAGAGCCCCGTCATCACCCCGTGGGCGAACATCTGGAACACGGCGCCGTTCAGCCCCGCCTCGGTGAGCGTGGCGGCCCCGAGCATGACGAGCCCCATGTGCGAGACCGACGAGTAGGCGATGACGTACTTGAGGTCCGTCTGCCCCATCGCCGACAGCGCGCCGTAGACGACGTTGACGCACGCGATGGACCCCACGAGCCACGCGAGGTCGGTGGCGCCCTCGGGCAGAAGCCCCATGCCGAGGCGGACGACGCCGTAGGCGCCCAGCTTCATGAGCACGCCGGCGTGGAGCATCGAGACCGCCGTGGGCGCCGAGGCGTGGCCGTCGGGTGACCAGGTGTGCAGCGGCCAGATGCCGGCCAGGATGCCGAAGCCGACGTAGAAGGCGAGGAAGACCCAGAACTGGACCGTCGGATCGAAGGTCGTCGCCTCGAGATCCAGGAAGGAGAAGGAGGCGGCGCCGGCGTTGACGTAGAGGGCGAACATCCCGACGAGGATGAAGGCCGACCCGAAGAGGAGGTAGAGGGTCAGCTTCATCGCCGCGTACTCCTTCGTCCCCACCCCCGTCTGGCGGAACGCCCAGGCGAAGACGCCGCGCGGCCGCACCTCGCCCGAGGAGCCCCAGATGCCGATGAGCAGGTACATCGGCAGCACCGCGAGCTCGTAGAAGAGGAAGAACACGAAGACGTCGAGGGAGACGAACACGCCGTAGACGCCGGTCACGAGCGCGAGCAGCAGGGCGTAGAACTCCTGGCTGCGCGTGGCCACCGTCCACGACGCGAAGACGCCGGCGAAGATGATGACGGAGGTGAGCAGCACCATCAGCAGGCTCATGCCGTCCACCGCGACCTCGTAGCTGATGCCGAGCGGCGGTACGAGCGGGACCCTCTCGTAGAACTGGAAGCCGGCCGCCTCCCGGTCGTACACCACGTAGATGAAGACCGAGAGGACCGTGGAGATCGTCGTGGTGACGAGCGCGATCAGCCGCACCGCGAGCGGGCGGTGGCGGGCGGTGAACATGATCAGCACCGCGCCCACGAACGGCGCCCAGGTGATGATCGAGAGCACGGGGAACGGGATCACCGCGCCGCCCGGGCCGCCGCCCTCACGACCACGCCCACCGCGCGAGGACGAGCAGGCACAGGGCGCCGAGCGCCACCCCGTAGACGTAGTCCTGCGCGAGACCGGTCTGGAGTCGGCGCAGCCGGTCGCCGCCCTGCAGGGTCCAGGCGCTCAGCACGTTCAGGACGCCGTCCACGACGTAGCGGTCGACCCAGCCGACCAGCGACGCGAGCGCCAGGAGGCCCCAGCGGTAGGCGGCCGCGAAGAGTCCGTCCAGGCCGTAGCGCCGCCGCGCCATCCACTCCAGGGGGCGGAGCGCGGCGGCCACGACGGCGGGGTCCGGCACGCCGCGCCGGTACATGCTCCAGGCCAGCCCCACGCCGCCGAGCGCGAGCGCGAGCGACAGCCACGGCAGCCAGGCCGGCGCGGGGTGGTGCTCGCCGACGAGGGCGGTGCGCAGGCCGAGGGCGACGGTCAGGCCGGCCAGCGTCCAGCACACCGCGGCCATGAGCGTGGGGACGTGGTGGTGGCCGTGGTGGCCGCCGTGGGCGGGGGCGAAGAACGCCAGGAACACCACGCGGAACATGTAGAACGCGGTCAGGAACGCGCCGGCGGCGAGGAGGACGAAGGGGCCGACGAACCCGCCCTCGAGGACGCCGGCCAGGATGGCCTCCTTGGTGAAGAACCCGGGGAGCGGCCAGATGCCGGCCAGCGCCAGCGTGGCGAGGACGAACGGCACCCACACCGCCGGCAGTCCGGTCAGGCCGCCCATCCGGAACACGTCGTTGGTGTGGAAGAGGTGGATGACCACGCCGGCGCCGAGGAACAGCAGCGCCTTGAAGACGCCGTGGGTGACCAGGTGCGCGAACGCCTCCCCCGGCGCCCCCGCGCCGGCGGCCGCCATCATGTAACCCAGCTGGGACACCGTGGAGTAGGCGAGCACGCGCTTGATGTCGCTCTCCACGCACGCCATCGAGGCGGCCAGGAGCGCGGTGAAGGCGCCGACCCAGGCGACGAGGACGAGCACGTCGGGCACCAGGCCGAAGAGCGGAAAGGCCCGCGTGACCATGAAGACCCCGGCCGTCACCATGGTGGCCGCATGGATCAGCGCGGACACCGGGGTGGGGCCCTCCATCGCGTCGGGCAGCCAGATGTGCAGGGGGAACTGGGCGGACTTGCCCACCGCTCCGAGGTAGATCAGGAACATGATGGTGGCCAGCCCCTCGGTCGGCAGGGTGCCCCCGGCCGCCTGCCCGAACAGCGTCCAGAAGTCGAACGTGCCCGCCGAGGCCCAGAGCATCACGATGCCCGCCACGAACCCGAGATCGCCGAGCTTGGTGATCCAGAAGGCCTTCGCGGCCGCCCGTGCCGCCGCCGGACGGTCGTACCAGAAGCCGATCAGGAGATAGGAGCACAGGCCGACGAGCTCCCAGAACACGAACATCTGCACGAAGCTCGGCGCGAGGACGAGGCCGAGCATCGAGAAGGCGAAGAGCGAGTGGTAGGCGTAGTAGCGCCCGAGCGACGGCGCCGGCTCGTCGACCAGGTAGGCCAGGGAGTACAGCTGCACGAGGAACGAGACCAGCGTGACGAGGACGGCCATCGTCATGCTGAGCTCGTCGACCATGACCCCGACCGTCGCCATCGGCTCGCCGTCGGCCGGGATCCACGCCCAGCTCGTGCTCGGGCTCGTGAGGGGCGCCCGGGAGGTGGCGCGGAGCCAGAGCAGGCAGGCGGCGCCGAAGGCGGCGCCGATGGCCGTGATCGACACGCCTCCCGCCAGGCGGCCGGCCCGGCGCAGCGGGCGGAGGAGGGCGAGGGCCAGGAACGACGCCGCGGGCAGCCCGAGGACGACCAGGGCGAGCGTCGGGGAGCCGGTGAGCATCGCTCAGCCCCGCAGGAGGTCGAGGTGATCGGCCTCGACCGTCCGCCGCACGCGGAAGATGACGATCACGATGGCGAGCCCGACCGCCACCTCGGCCACGGTGATCGCGATGGTGAAGAGCGTGAAGAGAGCGCCCCCGAGGTCGGCGTGGAAGCGGCCGAAGGCGACGAGGTTGATGTTGACGGCGTTCAGCATGAGCTCGATGCCCAGGAGGATGCCGACCGCGTTCCGCCGGGTCAGCACGCCGAAGAGGCCGATGGCGAAGACGACGGCCGCCAGCGTCAGGTACGCGTGGAGCCCCACTACGAGTCGGTCCGCGCGAGGTAGAGCGCGCCCAGGAGCGCGACCACGAGCAGCGCGCCCAGGAGCTGGAGGACCACCGCCCACGGGCCGACCAGGGCCTCCCCCAGGGCGACCGTCAGATCGACGGTCCACGCCGGCCGCCCGCCCGGCCCCGGGGTGGCCACGAGGAAGCCCACGATGCCGACGAGCACCGCCGCCGCCAGCACGGCCCCGTTGACCACGTAGCGGCTGGCCTGGCGGATGGACTCGCCCACGAGGCGCTCGGTCAGCATGATGGCGAAGACCACGATGGTCACCACCCCGCCCGCGTAGAGGAGCAGCTGGACGCCGAACAGGAAGGGCGCGTCCAGGAGCAGGAAGACCACCACCGTGGCGACCAGGGCGAGGGCGAGCCACAGCACCCCATGGAACAGGTTCGGCGTGAGCACGACACCGAGGCTGGCGGCGACCAGCACGACGGCCACCGCCCAGAACCCCACGATCTCGCCCGTCACTCGGCGGGCTCCTTGGCGTCCGTCTTGCCGGCCGGCCGCGCCGCCGGCTTCG
>JAICGY010000005.1 GCA_025922915.1 Candidatus Methylomirabilota bacterium
CTGGGCGAACAGCTGCTTGAAGTAGTCGTAGAGCAGCCGCGGCCGGTCCGAGAGCACGGCGAGCGCGGTGTCCGTGCCCATCGAGCCGATCGGCTCCTCGCCCTGGCGCGCCATGGGGCCTAGCAGCAGCCGGAGGTCCTCGTGCGTGTAGCCGAAGGCGATCTGGCGCGCGACCACGGTGGCGCGGTCGGGGGCGGGCACCGGGTGCGCGGGCAGGTCCTCCAGCCGGACGAGGTTGTCCCGCAGCCACTCGGCGTAGGGCTGCTCGGCGGCGAGCTGGGCCTTGATCTCCTCGTCGTCGATGATGCGCCCCTGGGCGGTGTCGACCAGGAAGATTCGCCCGGGATGCAGCCGCTCCTTGACGAGCACGTCGGCGGGCGGGATGTCGAGGACGCCGACCTCGGAGGCCATGACGACGAGCCCGTCCCGGGTGACGTAGTAGCGCGACGGGCGGAGGCCGTTGCGGTCGAGGACGGCGCCGATGACGCGGCCGTCGGTGAAGGCGATCGACGCCGGGCCGTCCCAGGGCTCCATGAGCGACGCGTGGTACTCGTAGAAGGCGCGCCGCTCGGGGCTCATCGCCTCGTGGTGCTGCCACGGCTCGGGGATCATCATGAGGATCGCGTGCGGCAGCGAGCGCCCGTTCATCACGAGGAACTCGAGCACGTTGTCGAAGGTGGCGGAGTCGCTCAGTCCCTCCCGCGTCACCGGCAGCACCTTGGCGAGGTCCGCGTCGAGGAGCGGCGAGCGGCACAGGGCCTCCCGCGCGCGCATCCAGTTGATGTTGCCGCGCAGCGTGTTGATCTCGCCGTTGTGCGCGATGTAGCGGTAGGGATGGGCGAGCGGCCACGAGGGGAACGTGTTCGTGCTGAACCGCTGGTGGACCAGGGCCAGCGCCGACTCGACCGCGGGGTCGGCCAGATCGGGGTACATGGCCTCGATCTGGTCGGCCGAGAGCATGCCCTTGTAGATGAGGGTCCGGGCCGACAGGCTCGGGATGTACGCGAACCGGTTCCCGGCGATGTCGAGCGCGGCGACCGCCTTCTCGAACAGCTTGCGGATCACGTAGAGCTTGCGCTCGAAGTGCTCGGCGTCCCGCACGCCGGGGCCCCGCCCCACGAGGACCTGCTTGATGAGCGGTTCGACCGACCGGGCGGTCGCGCCCAGGCTCCGGTCGTCGGTGGGCACGTCGCGCCAGCCCAGGAGCCGCTGCCCCTCTTCCTCCACGATCGAGTGGAGGAGCGCGCGGACCTTGTCGGCCTGCGGCGGGTCGGGGGGCAGGAACACGAGGCCGCACCCGTAGCTCCCCGGGGCGGGGAGGTCGATGCCCAGGCGGGCGCACTCGCCGCGCAGGAAGCGGTCCGGCATCTGGATCAGGATGCCGGCGCCGTCGCCCGTGTTCGGCTCGCACCCGCACGCGCCCCGGTGGAGCAGGTTGATGAGGACCAGGAGGCCCTTGCGCACGATCTCGTGCGAGGCGCGGCCCTGGATGTCCACGACGAAGCCGACGCCGCACGCGTCGTGCTCGTGGCGGGGGTCGTACAGGCCCTGCGCGGGCGGCTGGCCCGCGTACGGCGGATCCGCGTGCGTCATGGCTGCATCCTCACGTGTCCGTGCATGCATCCCGTCGATATCCGCCCCTCATGTGAAGAGTTGCACGATACTACTCGGGCCGGCATTATTAGTCAGCCCGCAAAATTCATATGGAATGAATAAGCCAGGCTGATGCTGTAGACTCGGGCCGTGCACATCGAGACCCTCCGGCTCTATTGCGACGTCGTCCGGTTGCGGTCGTTCTCCCGGGGGGCGGAGAGCAACTTCGTCTCGCAGTCGGCGGCCAGCCAGGCCGTCCAGCAGCTCGAGGCCCACCTCGGCGTCGCCCTCGTGGACCGGACGAAGCGCCCGCTCGTCGTGACCCCCGAGGGCCAGAGCTTCTACGAGGCGGCGCGGGGCATCCTCGAGGCCTGGGAGAAGGCCAAGGCGGGCGTGGCGGTGGTCAAGGCGCGCGTCGACGGCACCGTGCGGATCGCGGCGATCTACTCCGTGGGACTGCACGACATGAGCCGGCCGATGCAGCAGTTCTCCTCGCTCTACCCCGAGGCCCGCGTCCAGCTGGAGTGCCTGCACCCCCACAAGGTCGTCGAGGCCGTCCTCAGCGGCCAGGCGGACATCGGCATCATGTCGTACCCGCCCGCCGATCGCGCGCTCGAGGTGGTGCCGCTGCGAGAGGAGCCGCTGGCGCTGGTGTGCCCGCCGGCGCACCGGCTGGCGCGTCGCCGGCTCGTCAAGCCGGAGGAGCTGGCGGGCGAGCCCTTCGTGGCCTTCGACCCCGGTCTGACCATCCGCAAGGCCATCGATCGGGCGCTGCGGGCGAGGAACGTGCGGGTGAACATCGTCATGGAGTTCGACAACATCGAGACGATCAAGCAGGGCATCACCATCGGCGCCGGTGTCAGCATCCTGCCCACCCACACGGTGGGCAAGGAGGTCGGCGTGCGCACGCTGTCCGCCGTCCCGCTCGCGATTCCCGGGCTCGTCCGCCCCGTCGGCATCATCCACCGTCGCGGCCGCCCCCTGACCCCCACGGCCAGCCGGTTCGTGGAGCTGCTCCGCCACGCGGACGAGGCCGGGGAGCCGGCCCCGGCGGTGGCGCCCTGAGCCGGACGGGGCATTGCCGGCGTGCCGGCGGGGGGCTACGATCCCCTCGCAGCCCCGGGGTCGCAGGCCGCAGGAGGAACACGCCCATGGACGTCGACGATCTCCCTGAGGAGAGCGAGCCGCTCGACGCGGCGGCCGGCACCGCCCTGCACGCCGCGCTCCTCGACGACACGATCGTCCTGCTCGATCCCGCCCAGCCGATCTGCCTGCCCGCGAGCGCCACGGTGCAGGAGGCCATCGAGCGCATGCTCGGCCGGCGGCAGGCCGGCGTCCTGGTGGTGGACGACGCGGGCCGGCTCGCGGGCATCTTCACCGAGCGGGACGTCCTGATGCGGGTCGCGGGCGCGGGTCGCGACGCCCGGTGGACGCTCCTGGCCGAGGTGATGACCCGGAATCCCCAGGCGCTGCGGCCCGGGGACCGCATCGCCTACGCCGTGCACTGCATGAGCGTCGCGGGGTATCGCACGGTGCCGCTCGTGGATCCCGACGGCCGGCCCATCGGCGTGGTGACGGTGGGCGACGTCATCCGGTGGCTGGCCGGGCTCTTCCCGGAGACCGTCCTGAACCTGCCCCCGGGCGACGCCTTGAAGCATCCCCAGCAGATGGACGCCGGCTAGCGCGGACCGGCACCCAGAACCTTGCCCGATCGTGCCGCCTCCGATAACATGATGGAGCGTGTCCTGCCCGTGGTGTGCGGCAGGCGGCCTCTGCGGTCTCCCCGGTGCCTCTCCGACGGCCGGGGCGAGTGTGCGTCGAGCGGGGCGGTGGCCGGGACCAGCGCGAGGGAAGGAGAGAGGGAGCAGCGATGAGCGAGACGGTGGCGCCCGTGACGGGTGTCCAGAAGGGCCGGCGAGGGCTGGAGCGGGCGGTGATCCGGTTCGCCGGCGACTCCGGCGACGGCATGCAGCTCACCGGTGAGCAGTTCACGACGGAGACGGCGTGGGCGGGGAACGATCTGGCGACCCTGCCGAACTTCCCGGCCGAGATCCGGGCGCCGGCCGGCACCCTCTTCGGGGTCTCGAGCTTCCAGCTGCAGTTCGGCAGCCAGCGCGTGTACACGCCCGGTGACCGGCTCGACTGCCTCGTCGCCATGAACCCGGCCGCGCTCAAGGTCCACCTGGCCGACCTCAGGCCGGGGGGGCTGCTCATCGTCAACACGGCGGCCTTCGAGAAGCGCAACCTGGACAAGGCCGGGTACGCGCAGAACCCGCTGGACGACTCCACGCTGGCCGAGCGCTACCGCCTGCACGCGGTCGACATGTCGGGGCTCACCCTCGAGGCCCTCAAGGACCTGTCGCTGTCCGCGAACGAGAAGGAGCGCTGCAAGAACTTCTTCGCGCTCGGCCTGGTCTCGTGGATCTACACGCGCCCCCTCGAGTCCACGCTCGACTGGATCAACAAGAAGTTCGCGAAGAACGCGGTCGTCGCCGACGCCAACACGCGGGCGCTGAAGGCGGGGCACGCCTTCGGCGAGACCGCCGAGTTCTTCGCGGAGAGCTACGAGATCGAGGCCGCCGACATGCCGGCCGGGCTGTACCGGGCGATGACGGGCAACCGCGCGCTGGCCTGGGGCCTGCTCGCGGCCGCGCAGCGCTCCGAGCTGCCCGTCGTGTACGGCGCCTATCCGATCACGCCGGCCTCGAGCGTTCTCGAGGAGCTGGCGCTGCACAAGCGCTTCCGGATCCGCACGATCCAGGCCGAGGACGAGATCGCCGCCGCCACTGCGGCCATCGGCGCCGCGTTCGGCGGCGCCGTGGGGGTGACGTGCTCCAGCGGCCCGGGGATCGCGCTCAAGGGCGAGGCCATCGGGCTGGCCGTCACCGCCGAGCTGCCGCTCGTCATCTTCGACATCCAGCGCGGCGGGCCGTCCACCGGGCTGCCCACGAAGACCGAGCAGGCCGACCTCATGCAGGCGCTCTACGGCCGCAACAGCGAGTCGCCGGTCGTCGTGCTCGCGCCCGCCACGCCGGGCGACTGCTTCTACGTGGCGTACGAGGCGGTGCGGATCGCGATCAAGTACATGGTCCCGGTCATGGTCCTCTCCGACGGCTTCCTCGCCAACGGCTCGGAGCCCTGGCTGATCCCGGACCTCGCCGCCCTGCCGCCCATCGAGGTGAAGTTCCGGACGGAGAAGGAGGGGTTCTTCCCGTACCTGCGCGACCCCGCCACGCTGTCCCGCCCCTGGGTGAAGCCCGGGACGCCGGGGCTCGAGCACCGCATCGGCGGCATCGAGAAGCAGGACGTCACCGGGAACATCTCCTACGACCCGGAGAACCACGACCACATGGTCCGCACGCGGGCGGAGAAGGTGCGCCGGGTGGGCCAGGAGATCCCGCCGACGTCGATCAACGGGCCGGCCACGGGCGATCTCCTCGTCGTGGGCTGGGGCAGCACGTACGGCGCGATCACGGCCGCCGTCGAGCGCGCCCAGGCGGAGGGCAAGTCGGTGGCGGCGGTCCACCTGCGCCACCTGAATCCGCTGCCGCCCGACCTCGGCCACATCCTCCGGGAGTACCGCAAGATCCTCGTGCCGGAGATCAACAGCGGGCAGCTCGTGCGGGTGCTGCGTGCGGAGTACCTCGTGGACGCCGTCGGCTTCAACCGCGTGCGCGGGCTGCCGCTGGCCAGCGACGAGATCGGCGACGCGATCGAGCAACTCCTCAGGAGCCAGAGATGAGCGCGACCGGAGCGGGCGCCGCCGCCACCCCCAGGTACACGAAGAAGGACTTCGAGTCGGACCAGGACGTCCGCTGGTGCCCGGGGTGCGGTGACTACGCGATCCTGAGCGCCGTGCAGAAGTCGATGCCCGACCTCGGCATCCCCAAGGAGAACATCGTCTTCATCTCGGGCATCGGCTGCTCCAGCCGGTTCCCGTACTACATGAACACGTACGGGTTCCACACGATCCACGGCCGGGCCCCCGCGATCGCGACCGGTCTCAAGGTCGCGCGGCCCGACCTCAAGGTGTTCGTCGTCACCGGCGACGGCGACGGGCTGTCGATCGGCGGCAACCACATGCTCCACGTCCTGCGCCGGAACGTCGACGTGACGATCCTGCTCTTCAACAACCGCATCTACGGCCTCACCAAGGGGCAGTACTCGCCGACCAGCGAGCTCGGCAAGGTCACCAAGTCGACGCCCATCGGCTCGGCCGACCGGCCCGTCAACCCGCTGTCGTTCGCGCTCGGCTGCGGCGCCACGTTCGTCGGGCGCACGGTGGACCGCAACATCCCGCACATGGACGAGATGCTGCGCCGGGCCGCCGCCCACCGGGGCACCGGATTCCTGGAGATCCTCCAGAACTGCAACGTCTACAACCACCTCGCGTGGAACGTCGTCTACGACAAGGCCTCCAAGCTGCAGCACGAGCTGCGGCTCGAGCACGGCAAGCCGCTGCTGTTCGGGCCCCCGGACGACCGCCGGGCCCTCGTCATGGAGGGCGTGACGCCGAGGATCGTGCGGGCCAAAGACGTCCCGGAGAGCGCGCTCTGGGTGCACGACGAGAAGAACCTCAACGCGGCCCGCCTCCTCGCCGACCTGTTCGCGCCCGACTTCCCGGTGCCGATCGGCGTGCTGGCCGACATCGAGGCGCCGATCTACGAGGACGTGCTCCTGGAGCAGGAGCGCCGGGCGATCGCCGAGCGGGGCGCGGGCGACATCGCGAAGCTGCTGACGTCGGGCGACACCTGGAAGATCGATTGACGCCCGCGGGGGGCGCTCGCCCCCCGGCCGCGGCCACGGGGGCCTTCGCCCCCGCCGCCTCCCGCCGGCCACGCGGTACACTCCGTGCCGGGATGACCATGTCACGCCTGTCGCCTCGCCCGACGCCGGCGTCCCCCGGGGGGGCGGCGTGGCGCTGAGCGCGCAGGTCGTGAGCGCCCTCGCCGCTATCGTCGGCGAGACCGGGATCGTGGTGTCGCCCGAGGGGCGGATGACCTACGAGTGCGACATGCACACCTTCTACAAGGGGGCGCCGGACGTCGTCGTCCTGCCCACGAGCGCCGAGCAGGTCGAGGCCATCGTCGGCGTGTGCCGGGCCCACCGAGTGCCGATCGTGCCGCGCGGGTCGGGGACGGGGCTGATCGGCGGCGCCATGGCGCCCGCGGGCGGCGTGATGGTGTCGATGACGCGGATGAACGCCATCCTCGAGATCGACCTGGCCAGCCGGTGCGCCACGGTGCAGCCCGGCCTCATCAACCTCTGGCTGACGCGCGCGGTCGCCGGGCGCGGGTGGTTCTTCGCCCCCGATCCGTCCAGCCAGATGGTCTCGTCGATCGGCGGCAACGTGTCGACCAACGCCGGCGGCCCCCACTGCCTGAAGTACGGGATCACCACCAACCACGTGCTGGGCCTGGAAATCGTGACCGGGCGCGGCGAGCGGCTCCGGCTCGGCGGCAAGGCGCCGGACCCGCCCGGGTACGATCTCGTGGGGACCGCGGTCGGGGCCGAGGGCACCTTCGGGCTCGTCACCGCGGTGACGGTGCGCCTGCTCCACGCGCCGGAGGCGGTGAAGACGGTGCTCGCCGCCTTCCGCTCGGTCGTGGAGGCGTCGCAGACCGTCTCGGCGATCATCGCGGCGGGCATGATCCCGGCGGCGCTCGAGATGCTCGACGCGGCGATGATCGGCGCGATCAACGCGGGCACCGGCGCCGGCTATCCCGCGGACGCCGGCGCCGTGCTGCTGATCGAGCTCGACGGACCCCGCGCCGAGGTCGAGGCGCAAGGGGTGCGGGCGGCCGCGCTCTGTCGCGAGCACGGCGCGCTGTCCGTCAGCGTCGCCCGCGACGAGGCGGAGCGCGCGCTGCTCTGGAAGGGACGCAAGGAGGCGGCGGGCGCCGTGGGGCGCCTCACCGCGGCCTACCTCCTGCAAGACGCGGTGGTGCCGCGCTCGAAGCTGCCCGACATCATGCGGGAGATGGCGGCGATCGGCGAGCGCCAGGGGCTCCTCATCGCCAACGTGTTCCATGCCGGCGACGGCAACCTGCATCCGATCATCTGCTACGACGACCGGGATCCGGCGCAGCTCGCGCGCGCGAAGGAGGCGAACGAATCGCTCCTGCGCGCCTGCATCGCGCTGGGCGGCAGCGTCACCGGCGAGCACGGTGTCGGCGTCGACAAGGCGAAGAACCTGCCGCTGCAGTACGGCGAGGCCGACCTGAACTTCATGTACCGGCTGCGCGGCGTCTTCGATCCCCGGGGCCTCATGAACCCGGGCAAGCTCCTGCCCTCGCACCCGGCGTGCGGCGAGGGCTTTCGCCCGGCCCGGCCGGTGCTGCCCGAAGGCGCCTGGGTGTGAGCGTGACCGCCCGCAGCCTGGGGGCGGTCCTCGCGGCGGTCCTGGGCGCCGAGGGGCTGCGGGAGGATCCGGCCGCGCGCGCCGCCGCCGCGGTGGACGGCGTGACGCCCCGCTGGGTCGCCGCCCCGGCGTCGCTGGAAGCCGCCGCCCGCGTGCTGGCCCTTGCCCACGACGAGGGGCTCGCCGTCGTCCCGCGGGGCAGCGGCAGCGCGCAGGAGCTCGGGCGGCCGCCGGCGCGCGTGGACCTGGTGCTCGACACGCGGCGGCTCGACGCGGTGCTCGAGTGGAACCCCGACGACCTGACGGCCAGCGTGCAGGCGGGGATCACCGGCGCCGCGCTCGCGAGCCACCTGGCGGTGGCCCGGCAGTGGCTCCCGCTCGATCCGCCCGGGTGGAGCGGGCGGACGCTGGGCGGCGTCGTCGCCACCCAGGCGAGCGGACCGCTGCGCGCCCGCTACGGCGCGCCCCGCGACGCGCTCCTCGGCGTGCGCTTCGTGCAGGCCGACGGCGTGGTGACGTGGGGCGGGGCGAAGGTGGTGAAGTCGGTCACCGGCTACGACGTGCCGAAGCTGCTCGCCGGCTCCCTCGGCACCCTCGGGCTCCTGGCCGAGCTCACCCTCCGCCTGCAGCCGGTGCCCGAGACCGAGGCCACGGTGCTGGTCGTGCTGCGCGATCTCGCCGCCGCCCGCGACCTCGTCGCCCGGATCGTCGACTCCAGCCTGCAGCCGAGCCGCGTCGAGCTGCTGGACCGGGGCGCGCTCGCCGCGTGCAGCCTGCCGCCGGCGGCGGCGGGACTCGCCGTCTCCATCGCCACCGTCGCGGCGGCGGTGCGCGCGCAGCACGCGACGCTCGTCGAGCTCGCGCGCGCGGTCGGCGGGCTGGTGGAGACGATGGGGCCGGGGTTCTGGCGCGTGCACGACCGGATGCTGGCGCACGGGGCGGTGCGGCTTCGGGTGACGGCGGCCCCTGCGGAGGTCGTGCCGGCGCTCGCGGCGCTCGCCGCCGCGCTGCCCGGGTCGCCGGGCCGGGCGATCGTCGGCTCGGCGACGGTCGGCGTGGTGCGCGCCGTCGTGGAGGGGGCGGAGCCGGCCCCGGTGGCCGACGGGGTGGAGCGCCTGCGCGAGCAGTTCACCGGCGAGAGCGGCAGCGTCGTGATCGAGCGCGGGCCCCGCGTCCTTCGCGAGCGCGTCGACGCGTGGGGCCCGGTGGCGCCGGGCGCCCTGGCCCTCATGCGGGACGTGAAGTCCGCGTTCGATCCGCGCGGAATCCTGAACCCGGGCCGGTTCGTCGGGGGGCTCTGATGCCCGGCGGCTCGCAGGGTGAGGGTCGCGCCGGCGGCCTCGCGAGCGCGGAGGGCCTGGCCGGCCTCCGGGCCTGCGTGCACTGCGGGATCTGCCTGCCTCAGTGCCCGACGTACCGCGTGCTGGGCGAGGAGATGGACTCGCCGCGCGGCCGGCTCTACCTGATGCGCGCGGTGGCCGAGGGCCGCCTGGACATCACCGACGGCTACACTCGCCATCTCGATCTCTGTCTGGGCTGCCGGGCCTGCGAGACCGCGTGCCCGGCCGGCGTGCCGTTCGGCCGCCTCCTCGAGACCGCGCGCGGTGACATGGAGCGCCGGCGAGGGCGCGGGCGGCCCGGGCTCCGGGGGCTGCTGCTCGCGCTCTTCCCGCATCCCGACCGCGTGGGCGCGCTCCTCGCCCTGGCCCGGCTCTACCGGCAGGTCGGGCTCCAGCGCCTGGTGCGCGCGCGCGGCTGGCTGGCCCGCGCGCCCGGCCTGGCCGCGATGGACGTTCTGCTCGATCGCCTGCCCGCGGCCGTGCCCGTCCCGGAGTACCTGCCCGGCCGCGAGCCGGTGCGCGGGCGCGTCGGGCTCCTGGCCGGCTGCGTGCAGCGGCACCTGTATCCCGACGTCAACCGTGACACCGCGCGCCTGCTGTCGCTCGCCGGCTGGGACGTCGTCACCCAGGCACGCCAGGGGTGCTGCGGGGCGCTGGACCTGCACGCGGGCCGGCTCGGCACGTTCCGCCGGCGGGCCCGGGCGCTGACGGCCGCGTTTCCGCGCGACCTGGACTGGGTGGTGACGAACGCCGCCGGCTGCGGCTCCGCCATGCGGGAGTACGGGCACTGGCTGCCGGACGGGGAGGCGGCGGCGCTCGCGGGGCGCACGCGCGACGTCAGCGAGCTGCTCGCGGACGCGGACCTTCCCCTCCGGCCGCTGCCGCTCACCGTCACCTACCACGACGCCTGCCACCTCGCGCACGGCCAGCGCGTGCGCGCGGAGCCGCGCGCCATGCTCCGCCGCATCCCGGGGCTGCGCCTCGTGGAGCTCGCCGACAGCGACCTGTGCTGCGGGAGCGCCGGTATCTACAATATCCTGGAGCCGGAGATGGCCGGACGGCTCGCCGAGATGAAGGTCGAAAGCATCGTGGAGACCGGCGCCACCGCGGTGGCGACGGGCAATCCCGGGTGCCTGATGCAGATCGCCGCCGGGCTGCGGCGCCGCGGATCGGCGGTCGAGGTGGTCCACCCGGTGACGCTGCTGGCGCGCGCGGCCGGGGTGGGCGAGCCGTGAAGATCCGCCTGCACGACCGCGCGAGCTTCCAGCCCGACCGGATGGCCAAGGTGGCGCTCGCGGCGTCGCCGCGGATGCTGGTGGACCTCTACTGCCTCGAGCCGGGGCAGGCCCAGAAGCCGCACGCCCACGCCGAGCAGGACAAGCTGTACGTCGTGCTCGAGGGGCGCGTCCGGGTCGCCGTGCACGGCGTCGAGCACGTGATCGAGCCGGGCGAGGCGGTCGTGGCCGCCGCCGGTCACGAGCACGGGGTGGTGAACGACTCCGGCGCGCGCGCGGTGCTCCTCGTCGTCGTCGCCCCGCCCCCGCCGCACGCGTGAGCCGTCCCTCCCGGGCCGCGTTCATGGTGACCTGCCTCGGGGACCTCTTCTACCCGGAGGTCGGGGAGCGCATCGTCCGGCTGCTCCGCCGGCTCGGCGTGGCGGTGGAGTTCCCGGCGGGGCAGACGTGCTGCGGCCTGCCCCTGTTCAACTCGGGCTACCACGAGGAGGCGGCGACGGTGGCCCGCCGCACGGTCCGCCTCTTCGACGGTGACACGCCCGTGGTGGTGCCGTCCGGCTCGTGCGCCTGGATGGTCAAGCACGAGTACCCCGGTCTCATGAAGGACGCGGCCGACCGCGCAGCGGCGACGCGGCTGGCGGCGCGGACGTGGGAGCTGTCGCAGTTCCTCGTGCGCGGCCTCGGCCGCTCGCGCTTCGTGGCGGCGGTGCGCGGCCGCCTGACCTACCACGATTCCTGCCACCTCCTGCGGGGGCTGCACGAGGCCGAGAGCCCGCGCGTGCTGCTGCGCGCGCTGGCCGGGGCCGAGCTGGTAGAGCTGCCGAACGCCGACGAGTGCTGCGGCTTCGGCGGCTCGTTCGCGGTGCGGCTGCCCGACGTCTCGTCGGCGATCCTCGACCGGAAGCTGGCCGCCGTCGAGGCCTCCGGCGCCGACTGCGTGGTGGCGTGCGACGCCGGCTGCCTCATGCAGATGCGCGGTGGGCTGGGCCGGCGGGGGTCGCGGGTGCGGGCGCTGCACCTGGCCGAGGTGCTCGACGTGGAAGGCGAGCCGTCGTGAGCGAGCCCGAGGTCGCCACCCCGCTCCGCGAGCGCACGGGCCACGCCCTGCGGGATCCCTTCCTCCAGCAGGCGCTGACGATCGCGACGACCAGGTTCATCGACCTGCGGCGCGAGGCCTTCGGCGACTTCCCGGACGGCGAATCGCTGCGCGATCGCGCACGGGCGATCAAGGAGGCCACGCTGCAGCGGCTGGACCACCACGTCGAGCGGCTGGTGGCCAGCGTGGAGAGCCGGGGCGGCCACGTGCACTACGCCGTCACCGCCGAGGAGGCGCGGGCGATCGTGCTCGACATCGCGCGGCGGAGCGGGGCCCGGCTCGCGGTCAAGTCCAAGTCGATGGCGACCGAGGAGATCCACCTCAACGAGGCTCTGGCGACGGCGGGGGTGACGCCGGTGGAGACCGACCTCGGCGAGTACATCATCCAGCTCGCCCACGAGCGCCCGTCGCACATCATCGCCCCCGCCATCCACAAGACCCGGGGGCAGGTGGCGGAGCTCTTCGAGCGCGAGCTGAAGCGGCCGGCCGCGCCCGACCCGGAGGCGCTCACCGCCATCGCGCGCGAGGAGCTGCGGCGCCGGTTCCTGGACGCGGACCTCGGCATCACGGGCGCGAACTTCGCCGTGGCCGAGACCGGCACCGTGGTGCTCGTCACCAACGAGGGCAACGGCCGCATGGTGACCTCGCTGCCGCGGGTGCACGTGGCCCTGATGGGGGTGGAGAAGGTCATCCCGTCCATGAGCGATCTGATGGTCTTCCTGGCCGTGCTCGCCCGGAGCGCCACCGGCCAGAAGCTGTCCGTGTACACCTCGCTGGTGAGCGGGCCCCGCCGGGGCGGCGAGCTCGAGGGGCCCGAGGAGTTCCACCTGGTCCTCCTCGACAACGGCCGGATCGCCCAGATCGCGGGGTCGCTGCGGGAGGCGCTCGCCTGCCTGCGCTGCGGCGCCTGCCTCAACGTCTGTCCGGTCTACCGGCAGATCGGCGGCCACGCGTACGGCTACACGTACCCGGGCCCGATCGGCATCCTCCTGACCGCGATGCTCAACGGCCCGCGCTCGGTGAAGGACCTGGCCCACGCGTCGTCGCTGTGCGGGGCCTGCGCCGACGCGTGCCCCGTCCGCATCGACATCCCGCGCATGCTCATCGAGCTGCGCCGTGAGGTCGACGAGCGCCGGATCGCGCCGCGCGGCGAGCGCGCGGCGTTCCGGGCGCTCGCCCGGCTCCTGGTGCGGCCGGCGTGGTACCGGCTCACGGCGCGCGTGGCGCGGGTGCTCCAGGCCCCGTTCGTGCGCGGGCGGACGATCCGTCGCGTGCCCTTCGACCTGGGCGAGTGGACGCGCACGCGTGACCTGCCGGCCGTCGCGCCGCGGACCTTCCAGGAGCGCTGGGCCGCGCTCGAGCGCGAGGGGCGCTGAGGCGTGGCGACGAAGGCCGAGTTCCTGGGCCGGATCCGGGCCGAGATGGCGAGGACGCCGGGGCTGTTCACGGTCGCGGCCGCGCCGTGGCCGGCCCGGCCGGGGGAGCGGCTCGCGCTCCTGCGTCGCGAGCTCGCCGAGCGGTGGCCGGCCACGCTGGAGCGGTTCGCGCGCGAGCTGGAGCGGGTGGGCGGCGTCTTCCACCGGGTGGCGAGCCCGGGGGAGGTCGCCGGCCTCGTGGCCGACCTCGCGCGGGCGGGGGCGATGGAGCGGGTCGTCGCGTGGGCGCCGGGCGCGCTCGGCCTGGACCTCGCCGGCCCGCTGGCGGCGCGCGGGCTCTCGGCCGTCGCCATGCCGGAGGGGGACGTGGCAGCGAGCGAGCGGACGCGTCTGCGCGAGGTCGCCGCGGTGGCCGACCTCGGCGTCACCGGCGTCGACCTCGCCATCGCGGAGACCGGGACGCTCGTCGTCGTCTCGGGGGCGGGCCGGCCTCGCTCGACGTCGCTGCTCCCGCCGTGTCACGTCGCCGTGCTGGATCGTGAGGCGCTCGTGGAGTCGCTCGAGCAGGCCGGGCTCGTGCTGGAGGCGTGGCACGACGGAGAGGCGGGGCCGGCCGGCGGCGCGTCGATCAACTTCATCACGGGGCCCAGCCGCACCGCGGACATCGAGCTCACGCTCACGCGCGGCGTGCACGGCCCGAAGGAGCTCCACGCCGTCTTCGTGGAGCAGGGCCTGGCCCGGCCGCGCCACGGCTGAGCGCCACTTCATGCCGGAGGAGGTCGAGCGGCTCATCCCGGTGCTCGCCCGGGTGATGGAGCGGCTCATGCCGGCCCACCGGGAGGCGCTCGACATCCGCGCCGCGCTGCACGCCGAGCAGCGCCGGATCACGCTGGCCGGCGGCGGCGTCGTCGACCGGACGACGTGGCAGGCCCGGGCCGCTCGCCTGGAGCGGCTGACGGCGGACATCCAGGCGGGCCTGCAGGAGATCGCCGCCCTCGGCGGCACCACCAAGGATCTCGCCACGGGGCTCGTCGACTTCCCGCACCGCCGCGGGGGCCGGACGGTCAACCTCTGCTGGCGGTACGGCGAGGAGCGCATCACCCACTGGCACGGCCTCGACGAGGGCTACGCGGGGAGGAAGCCGCTGTGAGGCCGATCGTCCTCTACCAGAAGCCGACGTGAACCTCGTGCGTGAAGGGGAGGGCGGTGCTCTCCCGGCGGGGGGTGGCGTTCACGACGCGGGATCTGTTCAAGGCCCCGCTGTCGGCCGCGGAGATCCGGGCCCTGGCCGCCCGCGCCCCGGGCGGCGTGCGCGACCTCCTGTCGACGCGGTCGACGCAGTACCGGGCGCTGGGGCTCGATCGCCGGACGGTGACGGACGCCGAGCTGATCGCCCTCATGGCGAAGGAGCCGCGCCTCCTGCGCCGCCCGCTGGTGGACGCCGGCAGCCGCCTCGTCGTCGGCTTCGACCGCGAGGCGCTGGAGGCGCTCCGCTGAGCTACGCCGCGGTGTTCTTCGACCTCTTCGACACGCTGGTGCACTTCGACCGGCGCCGCCTGCCGGCCGTGGAGATCGGCGGGCGGAGCGTGCGCTCCACGGTCGGCGCGCTCCACGCCGTCCTGGCCGTGCAGGCGCCCGGCGTCTCGCTCGAGCGCTGCTACCACGCGCTCCTCGCCTCGTGGCAGGAGGCGGAGCGGCTGCGGGCCATCGACCACCGGGAGGTGCCGGCGGCGACCCGGTTCGCCGACTTCCTGGTCCGCCTCGGGCTCGACCCCGCCGCCCTGCCGGACGGCTTCGCGGTCGCCCTGATGGAAACGCATCGCCGGGAGCTGACGAAGGCCGCGCACTTCCCGGCCCACCACGCGCCGCTGCTGCGCCGGCTCGCGCAGGACCACCGGCTGGCCGTCGTCTCGAACTTCGACTACGCGCCCACGGCCCTGGGAATCCTCGAGGAGGCCGGCGTGGCGGACGTGTTCGCGACCATCGTCGTCTCCGATCAGGTCGGCTGGCGCAAGCCGCGGCCGGACATCTTCGAGGCGGCGCTCGGGGCGGTCGGCGTCGCCGCCGCCCAGACGCTCTTCGTCGGCGACCGCGCGGACATCGACGTCGCCGGCGCCCGCGGCGTGGGCATGGACGCGGCGTGGGTCAACCCGGAGGGCGGGCCCCTGCCGGCCGGGCTGCCGACGCCGACCTACGAGATCCGCGATCTCGCGGAGCTCGCGTCCATCGTCGCGCCCCGCTGACCCGGGCATCTCCTGGCCCCGGACCTGCATCGAAACGCGTGAAGGAGGGGCCAGGGGCATGGCGACGACCCGCAAGGTGATCATCATCGGCTCGGGGCCGGCCGGGTACACGGCGGCGATCTACGCGGCGCGGGCGAACCTCGCGCCCCTCATGTTCACGGGGATCCAGGCCGGCGGGCAGCTGATGCTCACCACGCTGGTCGAGAACTTCCCCGGGTTCGTGGACGGCGTCATGGGCCCCGAGCTCATGGAGACCATGCGCAAGCAGGCCGAGCGGTTCGGGACGGAGATGGTGGCCGAGGACGTCACCGCCGTGGACTTCTCGCGGCGGCCGCTCGTCGTCTCCGCCGGCGACGCCGCCCACGAGGCCCACGCCGTCATCGTCGCCACCGGGGCCTCCGCCCGGCTGCTCGGGCTGCCGGAGGAGCGCGCGCTGATCGGGCGCGGGGTGTCGACGTGCGCGACGTGCGACGGCTTCTTCTTCAAGGACCAGGACCTCCTGGTGGTCGGCGGCGGCGACTCCGCGATGGAGGAGGCGCTGTACCTCGCCCGCCTGGCCCGCAAGGTCGAGGTCGTCCACCGCCGGGACAGCCTCCGCGCCTCGAAGATCATGCAGGAGCGGGCCTTCAAGAACCCGAAGATCTCCTTCGTCTGGGACAGCCTCGTCGAGTCGATCGCCGACCCCGCGCAGGGGAAGGTCACCGGCGTCCGGCTGCGCAACGTGAAGACGGGGGAGATCAGCGAGCGGCCCGTCGACGGCCTCTTCGTCGCCATCGGGCACCAGCCGAACACCGCGCTCTTCCGCGGCCAGCTGGCCCTCCTGGACAACGGCTACGTGAAGGTGGAGCCGGACAGCACCCGCACCTCGGTGCCCGGCGTCTTCGCCGCCGGCGACGTCGTGGACTTCACCTGGCGGCAGGCCGTCACCGCGGCCGGGACCGGCTGCATGGCGGCCCTGGAGGCCGAGCGCTGGCTGGAGACGCAGGGGCGCTGAGCGCCCGGCGGCGCGGGACGCCCGCCGCCGCTCACGTCCCGACGCGCAGCGGGGCGCCGAGGTCGCGGAGCAGGGCGATCGTCGACAGGTAGGACAGGCGGCCCGTCCGCGGGTTCTCCGAGGGCACGTTCTCGACCTCGATGGCCAGGCGGCCGAACTCTCCCTCCACGCGGATGCGGTGCACGTTGCGCGACAGCCCGGGCACCGCGAAGATGCGCGAGCGCGTGCGCTCGGGACCGATGCCGGCCAGCGAGAGGGCGGCCAGGACGTTGACGTTGGCCGGGAAGGCACGGCAGGCTTCCGTGGCCGGGCCCTCGAAGACGAGCGTCTCGTCCCGGATCGCGTCGAGATCGATCTTCTGCTCGACGATCCACGGCGCTCCCGCGAGCCCCGCCGGGGGCTTGCGCGTCTCCATCGTCACCGCGGTGATCGGCCCCACCGCGGCGCCCTTGACGCCGTCGAGCCCGGCGATCGCGCCGGAGGGCACCCGGATGCGCGCGCCGTGCCGCTCCGCCAGGTCCACCCAGTCGCGGCGCCCGAGGAGCGCGCCGCACGAGAGGACGACGAGGTCGCGGCCGGCCCCGAGCGCCGCCGGCGCGATCTCCTGCAGGTGCGCCTGCGTGGAGGCCTCCACCACGAGGTCGGAGGCGGCGACGAGATCGGCGAGGGGGAGGAACGGGACGGGGCGCGCGAGCGTCGCGAGGAAGGACTCGCCCCGCTCCCTTGCGCGCGCGGTGGCGGCGGCGAGGGCCAGGCCGGGCAGGCCGCCGTCCAGCGCCCGGCACACCTGACGGCCGATGGCGCCGAGCCCGACGACGCCGACGCGGAGCGGCTGCGGACGGAGGCCACGGGCGCTCATGGCTCGGTCGGCCGGCATGGTATCATGCCGCGGAGCCGGCCTGAATGACACGTGCCCCGGCCCTCCGCGAGCCGCTCGAGCGGCTCTACCGCGACTGCGACTACACCACCCGCGTCGCGCGCGATGCGATGCAGTTTCCCCTGCGCTATCCCGCCGCCGAGGACCGGGAACTCGTCGCGCTGCTGACCGCGTGCCTGGCCTACGGGCGGGTCGACCTCTTCGGCCGCGCGGTGGAGATCGTCCTCGCCGCGATGGGACCGTCGCCGGCGCGCTTCGTGCGCGAGTTCGACCCCCGACGCGACGGCCCCGCGTTCGCGGGCTTCCGCTACCGCTTCAACCGGCCGGCCGACGTGGCGGCGTTCTGCGTCGCCGCGCGCGACCTCCTGGCCCGCCACGGCACCCTCGAGAAATGCTTCGGGGCCGGCGACCCCGAGCCGGCGGGGCCTCTCGGGCCCGCGCTCGACCGGTTCGCGCGCGCCTTCCTCGCCGCCGACCTCCGCGAGGTCTTCCCACGCGGGCGGATGTCCCGCGGCTACCGCCACCTGTTCCCGCTGCCGTCGGCGGGTGGGCCCTGCAAGCGCCTGCTCCTGTTCCTGCGCTGGATGGTGCGTCGCGAGCCGCCCGACTTCGGCCTCTGGACCTCGGTGGCGCCCGCGCGGCTCCTGGTGCCCGTCGACACCCACGTCGAGAACATGAGCCGCGCGATCGGCCTGACGCGGCGGCGCTCCCGCACCTGGCGCATGGCCGAGGAGATCACGCGCCGCCTGGCCGTGCTCGACCCCGCCGATCCCGTCAAGTACGACTTCGCGCTCTGCCACAAGCGCATGTCGGGCGACTGTCGCGACCGCCGCGACGCCGCCGTCTGCGCGCCGTGCGGCCTGCGGGCGGTCTGCCGGCACTGGCGCGCCCGCGCGCGGACGACGCGCCGATGACGGATCTCGCGCTGCTCGTCGCCGGCGTCCTGCTGGGCGGGGCGCTCGGCGCCGCCGTGGCCTGGCTGCGCGGCGGCGCGCAGGCCGGGGCCGAGCGCGAGAGCCTGCGCGCGCGCGTGGCCGGGCTCGAGGCGCGGACCGACGAGCTGACCAAGCAGCTGAGCCAGCGCGAGCTGGAAGCCGGCGACCTGCGCTCGGCCCTCGACGCCGAGCGGGCGGGACGCGCCCAGGCGGAGACGCGGCTGGAGGCGGCCCGGCAGTCGCTCGACGAGCAGCGCGGGCTGCTGGACGAGGCACGGCAGCGGCTGGGCGACACCTTCAAGGCGCTGAGCGCCGACGCCCTGCGCGAGAGCCGGGCGGCCTTCCTCGAGATGGCGGGGGCCGAGCTCGGGCGGCGGCAGGACGCCGTGGATCGCTCCGTGAAGCCGCTGCAGGACGCGCTCGGCCGGTACGAGGAGCACCTGCGCGCGCTCGAGGCGGCGCGGCAGAAGGACTACGGCAGCCTGGCCGAGCAGCTGCGGGCGCTCGCGACGACGAGCGCGGACCTCCAGCGCGAGACGGGCACGCTGGCCACCGCGCTCCGCGCCCCCAACGTGCGCGGCCGGTGGGGCGAGATCACGCTGCACCGGGTGGTCGAGCTCGCGGGCCTCGCCGAGCACTGCGACTACGGCGAGCAGGTGACGGTCGAGGGGCAGGGCGGCCGGCTGCGGCCCGACATGGTGGTGCACCTGCCCGGCGGGCGGGACATCGTCGTCGACGCCAAGGTGCCGCTCGCCGCCTACCTCGAGGCCGTCGCCGCCGCGACGCCCGACGAGCGAGCCGCCGGCTTCGCCCGTCACGCCGTCCAGGTCCGCCAGCACATGACCGCGCTCGCCGGCAAGGCCTACTGGGAGCAGTTCGCGTGCGCGCCCGAGCTCGTCGTGATGTTCATCCCGGGGGAGTCGTTCGTGGGCGCGGCCGTGGAGGCAGACCCGGCGCTTTTGGAGGACGGCATGGCGCGCCGCGTCCTGGTCGCCACGCCGACGACGCTCGTCGCGCTCCTCCGGGCGATCGCCTACGGGTGGCGGCAGGAGCGGATGGCGGCCAGCGCCGCGCAGGTCAGCGACCTCGGCCGCCAGCTCTACGAGCGGCTGCGCACGCTGGGCGGCCACGTCGAGGAGGTCGGCGCGACGCTCGGCCGGGCGGTCCGGGCCTACAACAACGCCGTCGGCTCGCTCGAGTCGCGGGTGCTGCCCGCGGCTCGGCGGTTCCGCGACCTCGGGGCGGCGGGCGGGGACGAGATCCCGACGCTGGGCACGCTCGACGTGGGCCCGCGCGGCCTCACCGCGCCCGAGTTCCCTCAGCAGCTGAGCACCACCGACCCGGCACCCGCGGAGGACGGGGAGGCGCGGTGACGCTCGGGCTGGTCGACTGGCTCGTCGTCGTCGCCTACTTCGCCATCGCTCTCGCCGTCGGGCTGGCCTTCTCGCGCCGGGCCTCCGCGTCCGCGGAGCAGTTCTTCCTCTCCGGCCGGGCGCTGCCCTGGTGGCTCGCCGGCACGTCGATGGTGGCCACCACCTTCGCGGCCGACACGCCGCTGGCCGTGACCGGCCTGACCGTCAAGTACGGCATCGCGGGGAACTGGCTGTGGTGGTCCTTCGTGATGAGCGGCATGCTGACCGTCGTCTTCTACGCGCGGCTCTGGCGGCGCGCCGAGATCCTGACGGACGCGGAGTTCGCCGAGGTCCGCTACTCGGGCGGGGCCGCCGCCTTCCTCCGCGGCTTCCGGGCATGCTACCTGGCGCTCGCCGTCAACTCGATCATCATCGGCTGGGTCACGGCGGCGATGGGCAAGATCCTCGGGCTCACGCTCGGGCTCGGCCGCTGGGAGGCCACGATCGCGCTGTTCGTGCTGACCGGGCTCTACTCCACGGCGTCCGGGCTCTGGGGCGTCGTCGTGACGGACTTCTTCCAGTTCTCGCTCGCCATGATCGGCTGCATCGCGCTGGCCGTCTTCGCGCTGGGAGCGGTGGGCGGGCTCGACGGCCTGCTGACCGCCCTGCACGCCCGCTTCCCGGACGACGCGCCGCTTCGCATCGTGCCGGGCCTCGACTCGCCGTGGATGCCGGCGCTGACGTTCTTCGCGTACCTCGCCGTGAACTGGTGGGCCTCGTGGTACCCGGGCGCCGAGCCGGGCGGCGGCGGCTACGTCGCCCAGCGCATCATGGCGACGAAGAGCGAGCGCCACGCGCTGCTCGCGGCCCTGTGGTTCAACGTCGCCCACTACGCGCTGCGCCCCTGGCCGTGGATCCTCGTGGCCCTCGTGTCCATGGTGCTGTATCCCGGGCTGGCCGACCCCGAGGAGGGCTTCGTCCGGGTGATGGTCGACCACCTGCCGCCCGTCTGGCGCGGCTTCCTGCTGGCGGCCTTCTTCGCCGCCTACATGTCCACGATCTCCACGCAGCTGAACTGGGGCGCCTCGTACCTCGTGAACGACGTCTACCGCCGGTTCGTGGCCGCCGGCCGCGACGCGCGCCACTACGCGGGCGTCGGCCGCGTCGCGACCGTCGTGATGATGGCGATCTCCGGGGTGGTCGCCTCCTACATCGGCACCGTGGAGGGCGCCTGGAAGTTCCTGCTGGCCATCGGGGCGGGCACCGGGCCGGTGTATCTCCTGCGCTGGTACTGGTGGCGCATCAACGCCTGGTCGGAGGTGAGCGCCATGACGGCGGCGCTGGTCGTCTCGCTCGGGGCCCAGGCGTGGCTCGGGCTCAGCGCCGAGGATCCGGCCGGCTTCGCCCGGCTGCTGATGCTCACCACGGCGCTGACGACCGTGGCCTGGGTCGGCGTCACGCTCGCGACGCCGGCCGAGCCCGCGGAGCAGCTGCGCGCGTTCTACCGGCGCGCCCGTCCGGGCGGCCCCGGGTGGCGTGCCGTGGCGCCGGAGGCGAGCAGCGACGCGCGCCTGGGCGCGGGGCTGCTCCAGTGGGTCGCGGGCTGCGCGGTCGTCTACCTCGCGCTGTTCGGCATCGGGGGTTTGCTCCTCGGCCGCCCCGTGGCGGGCGTCGTCGCGCTGGTCGCCGCCGGCGCGCTCGTGCGCTATCTCGTGCGCGCGACCGCCGACGTCGCCGCTCCCGTCGCCTGGACCCCGGAGCGCCCGGCGAAGCCCTAGCCGGTCGCTCTCGCGAGCGCCCGCCCCGGTACCGCATGCCTGGTCGAGGGGCTACGCCCCCGTCAGGGCGGTCAGCTCCACGACCCGCTTGCACCGGTGGCACACGCGGGTGGAACGGGTGAACGTCGAGCCGGGCGCCAGCTGCAGGGCTCCAGCTCGCGTCTCCTGCAGGCTCGCGTGCAGCTCCAGAGCGAGGCACGAGTCGCAGTAGGCCAGCGGGAAATCGCGCTGAAGGACGTCGGCAATCCGGGCGGCGATGTCTGCCATGAGGGCGGGATCGTCGCGCCGCGGTGAGGGAAAGTCAAGCGGCTCGGCACGCCGGGTCCGGGGCGCCGGACGAAGCGCTGGAGCGCGGTTGCGATCTGGCCGTCGTTGCTGCCAGAATCCGCTGTCGCCGATTCACGGAGCCGACAACGGCGTGAATCCGCTGACTCCCGTTGTGTTGTCTGCTACGATGGCGGCAACCACGCGCGTCGCGAGGAGGGCCATGACGCACATCCCCATCAAGGTCTACGGCATCAACCTTCTCGTCCGCATGATGGCCGAGGCGCCGGCCGACGTCCGGGTCAACTGCCCCAAGGGCTCGCCCATCCGGTACGGCGAGGTGGTGGCCCGCGGCGACGGCTTCGACGAGGGCGCCAACGGCTTCCGGGAGATGCCCGACCCGAGCAGCATCGTCGCGTTCGAGGAGAGCGCGGAGGAAGTCGAGGGGCATTACTTCTACGTCGGCCTCGAGGAGTACCGGGTCATCCGCCTGGACTCCGTGATCCTGTCCTTTCCGCAGCAGTAGCGCGGGCCGCGTCCTGGCCCGGCCGTGGCCCTCCGCGACGCCCTCGCCCATCTCGACGCCGATGAGCTGATCGCGCTCGCGCGCGACCTCGTCCGCATCCCGAGCGTCGTGCGCCCCGACGAGCCGGGCGCGACCGAGGCCGAGGTGGCCGGCTACGTCGAGCGCTGGTTCCGCGCGCAGGAGTTCGCCGTCGAGGTCCAGGACGTGGCGCCCGGCCGGCCGAACGTCCTCGGCAGCATCGGCGACGCCGGCGCCGGCCCGACCCTCCTCCTCGAGGGCCACACCGACGTCGTCACCGAGGGCGATCCGGGGGAGTGGGCCCACCCGCCGTTCGCCGCCGATCTCGTGGACGGCCGCATCCACGGCCGGGGCGCCGCGGACATGAAGGCAGGGCTCGCCGCCGCCATGATGGCAGCGGCGGCCATCCAACGCAGCGGCACCCGGATCCGCGGGCGCCTGCTCGTCGGCGCGCTCGTGGACGAGGAGGGCGACATGCAGGGCGCGCGGCACCTGGCCGCGTCGGCGACCGGCCGGGAGATCGGCGCCGCCATCGTCTGCGAGCCCGAGCAGAACGAGCTCTGCCTCGAGCAGCGCGGCGTCGTGTGGGCGCGCGTGACGGTGCGCGGCCGGATGGCCCACGGCGCGATGCCGGAGGCCGGCGTCAACCCGATCGCCGCGCTGGGCGCGCTCCTGCGCGAGGCGCCGGCGCTCGAGCGGCGCCTGCGCCGCCTCTGCCGGCGGAGCCCGCACCTGCGCCCGCCGACCGTCACGCCGACGGTGGTGCGGGCGCCGCTGCTGGGCCTCGCGCAGGCGAACGTGATTCCCTCGGCCGCCACCGCGATCCTCGACGTCCGTCTCACGCCCGGTCCCGACGAGAGCGCGGTGGCCAAGGAGATCGACCGGGCCTGCCAGCAGGCGATGGAGGCCTGCCCCGGCGCCACCGTCGAGTGGGAGCCCGTGAACGGGTTCCGGCTGGCCACCCGGGTCGACCGGTCCGAGCCGCTCGTCCGGGCGATGGGGCGGGCCGTCCGCCAGGTGACGGGCCGCGCGCCCGTCTTCGGCGGCGTGCCGGGATCGACGGACGGGACGATCCTCCGGGCGAGCCTCGGCATCCCGATCGTCACGTGCGGGCCGGGCAACCGGCTGATTCCCCACCAGGTCGACGAGTACGTCGACGTGGCCGAGGTCGTCGAGGCGGCGGGCATTTACATCGCCTCGGCGCTGAACTTCCTCGAGGGGTGAAACGGGCGCGGTGATGGAGGCGCCGCCCCGTCTGCGGGCCGTCGAGGCCTTCCCCGTCGAGCACGAGGGACAGCGCCTCGTGGCGCTCCGCGACGCCGCCGGCTACACGGCGTCGGTCCTCCTGCTGCCCGTGCAGCTGCTGGAGCTGCTGGCCCTGCTCGACGGCCAGCACTCGCTGGTCGACATCCAGGCCGAGATCATGCGGCGCCACGGCGAGCTGCTGCCGCGCGAGCAGGTGGAGCGGCTCCTGGAGGCGCTCGACGAGCACGGCTTCCTCGACAGCGCCCGGTTCGCCGAGCGAAGGGCGGCGATCGACCGGGCGTTCCTCGAGACCCCGGTCCGGCCCGCCTCGCACGCCGGCGGCGCCTACCCGGCCGAGCCCGAGCCGCTCCGTCGCGCCATCGACGGCTTCTTCTCGCCGCCCGAGGGCCCGGGTCCCGTCGCGGTTGCTCCCGCCACGACGCCGCTGCGCGGGCTCGTCGCGCCGCACATCGACTACCACCGGGGCGGGCCCGCGTATGCCTGGGCCTACGGCGAGGCGGCGGCGCGCGCCGATGCCGACGTGTTCGTGGTCTTCGGGACCTGCCACGCCGGGATGCGCGACCCCTTCGCGCTCACGCGCAAGGGCTACGAGACGCCCCTCGGCGTCGCCCCCGTCGATGGCGAGCTGGTCGCCGCCATCGCGGCCCGCGCGCGCCAGGACTGCTTCGGCTCCGAGCTGGCCCACCGCAACGAGCACTCCATCGAGCTGCAGGCCGTCTTCCTGCAGTATCTCTACCAGGGCCGGCGGGAGGTGAAGATCGTCCCGATCCTGACGAGCTTCGTGCACGAGGCCCTCGCGCGCCGCGCGCGGCCCGAGGACGATCCGCGCGTCCCGCGCTTCCTGGACGCGCTGGCCGACGCGGTGGCCACGACCGGGCGCCGCGTCGCGTTCATCGCCGCCGCCGACCTGGCGCACATGGGGCCGCGCTTCGGCGACCCGGCCCCCGTCGATGCGGCGGAGCTCGCGCGGATCGACCGGGAGGACCGGGCCCTCCTCGCCACCGTGGAGGCGGGCGACGCGGGCGCGTTCTTCGACGCGGTTGCCGCCGACAACGACCGCCGGCGGACCTGTGGCCTGTCGCCGATCTGGACGCTCCTGCGCGCGGTCGGCGGCGCGCCGGGCCGGCTGCGCCGCTACGCGCAGTGGCCCGACCCGCAGGGCGTCGTGACGTTCGCGAGCGTGGTCTTCTGATGGCCGCGCAGGGGCGCGTGCCGCAGCTCCGCGTGGACGCCGACGGCGACTGGTACGACGGGGACGGCCCGATCACCCATCCCGGCATCCTGGCCAACCTCCGCGACAATCTCCGGTCGGACGCCGAGGGCTACTTCATCCAGACACGGGTGCGCATCCCGGTGACGGTGGAGGACGCACCGTTCGTGGTGACGCGCGTGGAGCGGCGCGGCGACCGGCTGCGCGCCTGGCTGAACGACTCCACCGAGGAGGACGTGGACCTCACCCGCCTGCGCATCGGCGCGGGCGGCGTCCCGTACTGCGACGTGAAGGGCGGGCGCTTCCCGGCGCGCTTCAGCCGGCCGGCGACGTTCCAGCTGCTGGCCCTCGCCGAGTACGACGAGCGGACCGGACGCGGCACCGTGCGCCTCGGCGGCCGTGAATGGACGCTGGAGCGCCCGGCGTGAGAGGTGCGATCGTGGTCGCGGCGCTCGTCGCGCTGGGGCTCGCCGCCGCCCTGCTCGGCTGGTGGGCGCGGGGGGACGGCCGCGCACCGCGGCCGGGGGTCGAGCCGGGCGCCCGCCCCACCGCTCCCGTCTCGCCGGGATCCTGAGCATGCGCCGGACCGGCGGGGAGTGCGTGGTGGAGGCCCTGCGGGCGGAGGGCGTGCGCCACGTCTTCGGGATCCCGGGCGTCCACAACCTGGCGATCTACGACGCGCTCCTCCGGCAACGTGATCTCGTCCACGTGCTCGCCCGTCACGAGGCGGGCGCGGCGTTCATGGCCGACGGCTACGCGCGCGCGTCCGGACGGCCGGGCGTCGTCCTCGTGACGACCGGCCCGGCGGCGACGAACGCGCTGACGCCGCTCGCCGAGTCGCACGCCGGCTCCGTCCCCGTCGTCCTCATCGCGTCCGACGTGGCCTCGGCCCTGGTCGGCCGCGACGTCGGCGCGCTGCACGCGGTGCCGAACCAGATCGACTGCTTCCGTCCCGTCGCGCGCTGGGCCGAGGCCGTGAGCGACGCGGGCGACATCCCGCGGACGCTCGCGTACGCGTTCGAGCGTCTCCGCACCGGCCGCCCGGGGCCCGTGGTGATCTCGATCCCGAACGACTTCCTCGCCGCGCCGGTGGCGACCGCCCTGCCGGCGCGCTCGGCCGGCCGCCGGCCACCGTGCCACGTGGAGGACGTCGAGGCCGCCGCCCGCGTCCTGGCCGGGGCGACCCGCCCGCTCGTCATCGCCGGCGGGGGCGTCGTGGCGGCCGGCGCGGAGGCCACGCTCGTGGCGGTGGCGCGCCGGCTCGGCGCGCCCGTCGTCTCGACCGTGGGCGGGCGTGGCGTGATCGACGAGCGGGACGAGCTCTTCCACGCCGTGCTCCCCGACCGGCGGCGCACCGCTCCCGTGCTCCGCGCCGCCGACGTCGTGCTGGCCGTGGGCACGAAGCTCGGCCACCGGCACCTGGAGAAGCTCGACGTGACGCTCGGCCCCGGACAGCGGTGCGTCCACCTCGATCTCGACCCGTCCGTCCCCGGGCGGGCCTGGAAGGCCGACGTCGCGCTGGTCGGCGACGCCGGCGCGGGCCTCGCCGCGCTCCTCGCCGCGCTCGGGGACGGGCCGGCGGCCGCGGGCTGGGACCGCGCGTGGCGCGCCGGCGTGCGCGCCGACGACGGCCCGCGCTTCACCCCGGAGATCGCCGGGCTCCTGGCCAGCCTGCGGCGGGCGCTCCCGGACGACGGGATCCTCGTCAACGACCAGACCGGGCTGACGTACTGGGCGGAGTGGCGCTACCCGGTGCACGCGCCGCGGACCTTCCTCTATCCGGCCGGCTCCGCCGTGCTGGGCTACGCGGTGCCCGCCGCGATCGGCGCGAAGCTGGCGCGGCCGGAGCGGGCGGTGGTCGCCGTCGCGGGAGACGGCGGGTTCCTCTTCTCGGTCAACGAGCTCGCCACGGCCGTCAAGTACCGCCTGCCGATCGTCTTTCTCGTGATCGACGACGGCGGCTACGGCGCGATCCGCTGGCTGCAGGACCGGCTCTACGGTCGGTCGGGCGAGACCCGGCTGGCGAACCCGGACTTCGCGGCGCTGGCGCGCGCGTTCGGCGGCCGCGGCGAGCGCGTCGAGGACCCGTCACGGCTCGGCGATGCGCTCACGCGCGCCCTCGCCGCCGACGGGCCCACCGTCCTCGAGCTCCGCGCGACGATCGAGCCGCCCTGGGAGATGCCAGAGCCGGCCTGACGCCGGTCAGCCGCCTCTCGTCTCGGCCAGGATCGCCAGCACCGTGTCGTGGATCCGGCCGTTGGTCGCGAGCAGGGTGGGGCGCTCGAGATCGAGGGGGGCGCCCGTGATGCCCGTCACGCGCCCGCCGGCCTCCTCGACGAGCAGCGCGCCCGCCGCGACGTCCCAGGCGCCGAGGCGCAGCTCCCAGTAGCCGTCGAAGCGCCCGGCGGCGACCCAGGCGAGGTCGATCACCGCGGAGCCGATGCGGCGCACGGCCCGGGCGCGCCGGCTCAGCACCGCGTACTCGCGCAGGTTGTTGTCGGGATTCGTGCGCAGGTCGTAGGGGAAGCCCGTCGTGAGCAGGCTCGCGTCGAGGTTCGTCGTGGTCGAGACCGCCAGCGGCGCGTCGTTGCAGAGGGCGCCACGGCCGCGCTCGCCGACGTAGAGCTCGTCGCGGACCGGGTCGTACACCACGCCGAGCACGACGGCCGGACGCACCTCGAGCGCGATGGAGACGGCGAACACGGGCAAGCCGTGCGCGTAGTTGGTGGTGCCGTCGAGGGGATCCACGATCCAGCGCCGGCCCGAGCGCCCGGGCCGCGTGCCGCGCTCCTCGGCCAGCACCGCGTCGTCGGGGAAGGCCGCGCTCAGGCGCTCGACGATGAGCGTCTCGGCGCGGGCGTCCATCTCGGTCACGAGGTCGACGGGGCTGGCCTTGTAGGCGATGCGGTGCGTCGCGGAGAGGGCATCGCGGAGAAGGGCGCCGGCCGCGCGCGCCGCCTCGATCGCCACGCGGCGCTCGACGGAGAGCATCCCGCGGCGCAGGCTACCACACGCTCGCTTGACAACCAATGGACGCTCCCGGAGCATGACCGTGCTCGCATGAACGGCAAGCGACGTCAGCGGCATCTCCGGGCGGCGCTCGGCCACCCGCGGCCCCGCGCGCCGCGCATCCGGCCCGGCGCCCCACCCGGCACGCTGGCGCCCACGGAGAGCGCCCGGCCGGGCCGCGTCTCGGTGATGAGCTTCACGCGAAGCCGGCTCGAGGAGCACGCCGCCGTGTCCATCGACGAGGCCCTGGATCACGTCGGCGCCGGCGCCGTCTCCTGGATCGACATCGACGGCGTGGGCGACGCCCGCATCTTCGCCCGGCTCGGCGAGCGCCTGGGGCTCCACCCGCTGGCGCTCGAGGACGTGCTGACCGTCGTGCACCGGCCCAAGGTCGAGCGGTACGAGAAGCACCTGTTCATCGTGATGCGGATGGTCCGCCTGGCCCCCGCCGACGCCGGCCTCGCGCCGGGCCCGCCCGAGGTCCGCGACGAGCAGGTGAGCCTGTTCCTCGGCCCGGACTGGCTGGTGACCGTGCAGGAGGGCACCGCGGACGCCTTCGACGGGGTGCGCGAGGCGATCCGTCACGCGCGCGGCCGGACGCGCGAGGCCGGGCCCGATCACCTCGCGTACCTCGTGCTGGACGCGGTCGTGGACGCCTACTTCCCGGTGCTCGACGCGCTGGCCGAGCGCATGCAGGAGCTCGAGGAGGCGGCGATCGCGGCGCCGACCGAGGAGACGCTCGTCGGCCTCCAGCGGCTGCGCCACGACCTGCTGGCGCTGCGGCGCGCGGTCTGGCCCATGCGGGAGGAGGTGACCGTCCTCCAGCGCGAGGACACGCCGCTGGTGACGGCGGAGACCCGTGTCTTCCTGCGCGACGTCTACGACCACGCCATCCAGGCGCTCGAGCTCCTCGAGTCGCTGCGGGAGACGTCGGTGGCGGTGATGGAGGTGTATCTCTCGATGCAGAACCAGCGTCTGAACGGGGTGATGAAGGTGCTGACCGTCATCTCCACCGTCTTCATCCCGCTCACCTTCATCGCCTCCATCTACGGCATGAACTTCGCGTACATGCCGGAGCTGCGCCATCCCGCGGCCTATCCCGCGGTCCTGGGCTTCATGGGCCTCGTCGCCGCCGGCATGGTGCTCTACTTCAAGCGCCGGGGCTGGTGGTGATGCGGATCCTCGTCGTCGGGGCGGGGGGCGTCGGGGGCTACTTCGGCGGCCGCCTGGCCCGCGCCGGCCTCCCCGTGACCGTGCTCGCCCGCGGCGCCCACCTGGAGGCGATCCGCCGCGACGGGCTGCGCGTCCGCTCCGCGATCGAGGGCGAGTGGGTGGCCAAGGTCGAGGCGGTCGAGACGGCGGAGGGCCACGGTCCCTTCGACGTCGCGCTCGTGTGCGTGAAGTCGTTCGACACCGCGGCCGCCGTGGCGGCGATCGGGCCGGCCCTCGCCCCGGGCGCGGCCGTCGTCTCCCTGCAGAACGGCGTGGACAACGAGGAGACGATCGACGCGGTGCTCGGTCCCGGCCACGCCGTGGGTGGCATCGCCTACGTCTTCGCCACGATCGAGGCGCCCGGCGTCATCGTGCACCGCTTCGCGGGGCGGCTCGTCCTGGGCGAGCTGGACGGGCGGCCCAGCCCGCGCGTGGAGGCGGTGCGCGCGGCGTTCCAGGCGGCCGGGGTGCCGGCGGAGATCGCCCCCGACGTCCGGCGCGCGCTGTGGGAGAAGTATCTCTTCATCAGCGCGCAGGCCGGCGTCACCGCGCTGGCCCGGGCGCCGATCGGAACGATCCGGGCCGTGCCCGAGACGTGGCGGATGTACCGCCTGATCCTCGAGGAGCTAGCGGCGGTCGCGCGCGCGGCCGGCGTCCGCCTCGGCGACGACGTGGTGGAGGCGACGCTGCGCGCGGCGAGCGCGGTGGCGCCCGACGCGACCTCCTCCCTCCACCACGACCTCACGCACGGCCGGCCGCTCGAGCTCGAGGCCCTGCACGGCCACGCCGTGCGGCTGGGCGAGCGGCTCGGCGTGCCGACGCCCATGGTGTTCGGGGTGTACGCCGCGCTGAAGCCGCACGCCGCCGGCGCCCCGCCCGCCTAGTGCAGTCCCCCGCGCGCGCCCTCGGGCGCTACGTCGGGCGCCACCGCGTCCGGTACGCGGCGGGCGCCGCGTGCCTGGCCGCCGCCACCGCCTTCTCGCTGGCGATCCCGTGGACGGTCAAGCAGGCGATCGACGGTCTCCAGCGCGACGGCGCCCAGGCCGCCGTCGGCGCCCACGTCGTGGCCATCCTGGCCCTGGCCGCCGCCAACGGCGCCGCCCGGCTCGCCTCCCGCCTCGCGCTGGCCGGCGGCGCCCAGCACGTCGCCGCGGAGATCCTCGACGACCTCTACGGGGCGCTGCAGACGTTCGCGCCCGCCACCTTCGCCCGCTATCCGACCGGCGATCTCATGGCGCGGGCGGCGAGCGACGTGACGACCGTCCGCAGCCTGGTCGGCTTCGGGGCGGTGAGCGCGGTCTCCACGGCGCTCGCCTTCGTGGGGGCGCTGACCGCGATGGTGGCGCTCGACCCCTGGCTCACCGCCTGCGCCCTGGCCCCGACGCCGGTGCTCGTGCTGCTCGCGCGGCGCTTCAACGCGACGCTGGCCGCGCGCACGCAGGCGGCCCAGGAGCGGCTGGGCACGCTGTCCAACCTGGTGCAGGAACGGCTGGCCGGGATGGCGGCGGTGCGGGCGTACACGCTGGAGCCGCGCACGATGGAGGAGTTCGCGGCCGCCAACGCCGCCCACCTCGACGCGGCCGTCGCGCTGGCCCGCGTGCAGGCGCGCTTCATGCCGCTCGCCGGGCTGGTCGCCGGCACGGGCACGCTGATCGTGCTGTGGGTGGGCGGCACCGCGGTCGCCGCCGGCACCCTCAGCCTGGGCTCGCTCGTGGCCTTCACCGGCTACCTCGCCTACCTCGCGTGGCCCACGCTCGCGCTCGGGTTCACGCTGTCGCTCGCCCGGCGCGGGCTCACCTCGATGGAGCGCATCGAGGAGGTCCTGGCGCTCGCGCGACCGCCCGTGCCCGGTGGCGGCCCGCGCGCGCTCGGCGGCCCGCCCGGCCTCGCGTTCGCGGGGCTCACCTTCGCCTACGACGGCCGGCCCGTCCTGGACGACGTCAGCTTCGAGGTGCGCCCGGGCGAGACGGTGGCGGTCGTCGGCCCCACCGGAAGCGGGAAGTCGACGCTCGGGCTTCTCGTCGCCCGGCTCTGGGAGCCGCCGCCGGGCACCGTCTTCCTCGACGGCCGCGACGTCACCACGCTCCCGGTGGAGACGGTGCGCTCGACGGTGGCCTGGGTGCCCCAGGACGCGTTCCTCTTCTCCCGGTCCATCGCCGACAACGTCGGCCTCGGGCGCGAGACGGTCGACGCGGAGGCGATCCGTCGCGGGGCGGAGACGGCCGGCGTCGCCGCGGAGATCGAGGAGCTCGGGGCCGGCTACGAGACGGTGGTCGGTGAGCGCGGGCTGACCGTGTCGGGAGGCCAGCGCCAGCGCATCGCCCTGGCGCGCGCGCTCGTCGGCGAGCCGCCGGTGCTCGTGCTCGACGACGTCTTCGCCAGCGTCGACGCCGAGAAGGAGGAGGCGCTGCTCGCCGGCCTCGCCCGGGCGGCGCAGGGGGGTCGCCGCCGGACCGTCCTCCTGATGACCCATCGCCTCCGGGCCGCCCAGGTGGCCGACCGCGTCGTCGTCCTCGAGGCCGGCCGGGTGGTGGAGACGGGGACGCACGAGGCGCTCCTCGCCCGCGGGGGCCTCTACGCCCGGCTGTGGCGGGTCCAGCAGCTGGAGGACGAGCTCGCCCGTGGCTGAGCGCGCCGAGCCCGAGCAGGACGAGATCCTCGGCCGGGCATTCGACCGGCGCCTCGTCGCACGGCTGTGGACGGCGGTCCGGGCCCACCGGCGCCTGATCCTCGGCGCCATGGCGCTGTTCCCGCCCATCGCCCTCGTCGAGCTGGCGCAGCCCTACCTGCTGAAGGTGGCGATCGACGAGCACATCCTCCCCGGCGACTGGACCGGGCTCGCGCTCGTCGCCGGGCTCTACGCGGCGACGCTGGCCGCTCTCTACGGGCTCCGCATGGCGGAGGCCTACCTGATGGCGCTCACCGGCCAGCGGGTGGTGCACGACCTGCGGGCGGCCGTCTTCGGCCACGTCCTCCGCCTGGAGGCGCGGTTCTTCGACGGCACGCCGGTCGGGCGCCTGATGACCCGCGTGCTGAACGACGTGGAGGCGGTGAGCGAGGCGTTCACGAGCGGGCTCTTCGCCGTCGCCGGCGACCTGGTGACGATCGCGGGCATCGTCGTGGTCATGGTCTGGATCGACTGGCGGCTGGCGCTCGCGGCCTTCGCGATCGTGCCCGTCCTCTTCGCCGTGGCCGCGTACTTCCGCCTGCGGGCACGGGACGCCTACCGCGAGGTGCGCCGGCGCCTGGCACGGCTCAACGCCTTTCTCCAGGAGTCGCTCTCGGGCATGACGGTGATCCAGCTCTTCGCC